>NZ_JBFTLX010000270.1:0-9311 GCF_056396665.1 Cupriavidus sp. 05T313
ATGCCCCCGACATGCCCCCGACTCGTTGTTCATTCGCGCTCAAAAAAGCCAGGAGTAAACGCGAATCCGCACGAGTTTACAACCCCTCCCGCCCAAGTCCCATCAAATTCTGGTCGCACTGCGCCCGGTCAGGACGCTGGACTTTTGTATAAGGAGATGCCCTCAACTGGCTGAAAAAGGTCGAAGAGTTGACCGAGAAGCTAACGGCGGAGGTCCTTCCCGGGCCAACTTCGGTCATGCGTTGAGGCAAACGCCAATGTCAGCGGGGCGGCAAGAGCCTTTAACAACCGGTGAGGAGCACCGCAACGGGTTCGCACTCGGCGGTTGGGGTGGAAATCTGCGAACTGTGCGCAAAAATGCGCCCGCACGGCGGTCCAGCTATTTCGCGCTTGTCGTCACGGCAGTCCAGCTAATTCCGGTACTAAGACAGCCGAGTCGCAACGGAATTAGCGGTTAAGCTATTGATTCTTCGCGAATCGCAGTCCGGCGAATTTCGGTTTCTCACAGTAGATAGACGCAGAACCTGAGTATTTTAGACCCATAAGCCGCGTTGGCGTCTCTGCGCCCGGCAGCACATCAGAAAATCGGAAAATCCAGCACCTCTTGCTTTCGAAACGCCTGCATCCACGTGGTCGGCATGGTTGCGGGCCGATAGGCTGTCGCAGAAAGGGCGAAGCAGAGCGGGGTCGAACACGTCGTTCACGGTCGTGACGGCCGGATCAGACGAAACCACTTCAGCCACGAGGCCGAGGATCGCAAAGGCACACGGGCATCCAGCGCCGATACTGAACGGTTCTTGATCTTGGGTCCCGCGCATTGCGCACGACGCTTGCCTCAGGACGATGGGGGCGACGTAGGAGATCGGCAGCCTAGGGCGCTCTATTGTCTTGCGCCCAGCGAGCATGCACCGGGTTGCCGCTTGATCGCATCGCCCCCTCTCTCAGCTCCTTCAGCAGGCAGCCGCATGACTTGGTTGCGCCACTCCTGAGGTTGTTGGTCCGGATCGTCTTCAGCGCGCCACAATCGCATCGGCAATCGCAGAAATAGGCATCCCCCACCTTGTATTGGGGACCCAGCGTTACTAGTCGCCCTACCCGTGTCCCTGTCTCGATCATCTTGTTGTTGTGCATGGTATTCCCTGATGCCCAAGAGCTTCCACAGTACTGCACTGATAGGCAAATAGGAAAGCCCGCCCCTAACGTTGTACGGCTGCCACAACTCGCTGTGGCAGCGTTCATACCAAGCGCTCTCGAGCCTAGCCGAGAATGCAAACGTTTACGGCGTTGAAGACAAGGCGAACTTCAGAACTCGGCCAGATCGTTCGATAGCTATGCCCTGACTTTCGTCAACGTCATACATCAAATATCGCCGGGGGAATTTGTGAATGGTAATGCGCTGGCTAGTTCGAAACGCGCCATGCGCGGGCCGATAGCGATGGGTCGTTCCCTGAGCTTAAATGTCCAAAGTTGCGCCACTTCGGGAACGACGAACGAGATTCGATCTGGCGTCCATCTCAGAGCAACCAGATGTTGGACGGCCACGCCGCGCACCATTAAAGTAGGGCAGGAAAAGTTGAGGGTCATCTCAATCACCTCACACGGGAAACGTGCCTCCTCGTGATGGCCATCGATATAACTCGCCTCAAGCAGTATGGATCCCGTCACGGCGGTAAGCATGGGCCTGTCAGTCCTATAAGCGCCTCGGCGGGGCATTGGAATATCCGTCCCACCCTTGTCGAGTGACGACGGCGACAAAGCAAAGGTGTACTGCGCTCTCCGGGTTCTCAGACTGCCATTCTAGTCGCCATCGGTAACGTTACGTAGGCCGACGGGGACCGAAAGCCACCAGCCACGGGCTAGTACTCCACATCGGACTCAAGGCGACGGGCCTCGTCGAGACGGTGTTCCAGGGTCGGCAAAGGGCTTGCTCGCGAAGCCTTCGACAAGGTTGTTGTGCACTGGACAGTCCAGACTTCTGGGAGATTGGTAGCGGAATAGCTCACGCTGGATATCCCATCGCAAAAATGGCCGAAGGCCGAGAACCCGTTCCTGTCGCCGTGCGAGGTTGCACACTGATGTCCGCCGACCTCGTCCTGAACACAGGCTGCGTCGCCGAGTCCCTCCGCCTTACCTCCCGCGTATATATTCTTTGACTAAGCAGCAGGGACAGCTATCAGCGATGACACCCTTGGGTGAGAGACATGCATTCCTATCATGTGCCCGGACGCGATCCACATCTGTCCGAGGGTCCCATGGGGGTGATAGCCGGGATCACCGCCACAGTTGCAGGCGGACGTCTTGCGATATCTGCACCTCCACAACAGCCCCGTCGCAGAAAATGCGATTGATCACCTTGACCTTTCAGCTCTGCATCCTGTGGCCGGTGGCTGTTGCAGCCGGCCTTCCTGCTGCGTCATCCGAGAGCAGTTTGTACCCCTCCGCCTGCACGTTGTTTATTGACCTCGTCCGCGAGAGCTTGCGATCGGAGCTTGAGATCGAGTGCGTCTCAGGGGCATCGTCCCGATGTGAGGACAAGAACATTGTGGTGAGATCGATACTGATTTACATCGACACCCAGCGACTGCGCGGCGAAGACGACTGCAATACTGCGCTTGAAGCGCTTGAACGGCTGCGCGAATTGCCTTCACCGTCGACTAAGTAGGACAGTGCCCGATGGCATTTTTTACAAGCCTTCCCTACGCTTCAGGCATGTCCGTCAAGTGGAAGCTGAGATGCGAAGAGACATTATGGTCTGTGCAGTGCGTGCAGGTTGGGTCTTGAAAACATGTGGTGCGGCCATTGCGATCCTGGAATTTGAAGAAGTAGGCGAAGCCTTGAGTGTCGGAAGCGCCATAGCGGCCCGCCATGGAGTAGACCTGATCATCGAGGAGCCGAGCGGCCTGCTGCGGTATATTCGGCAGCCGCTCCCGTTAGCGGCGTGACCGAAGTTGTTTTCTAGGAGATCGCCATGACACACAAGGGCAATTTCCATGTCATACCTCATGGCACAGGCTGGGACGTCAAGCGGGAAGGGGCGTTACGTGCACTATTCCACTATGAAACCCAGGAAGACGCGATCAAAGCAGGGAGCGCGCTCGCTCAGCGCGAGAAAGTGGAATTGCTGGTGCACGGTAGCGATGGTCAAATCCGCTTTAATACTGCCAACTGATCATCAAGATCGAGACGCAACGAACTTTCATCGTGATCGCATTGTCGCGACTCCTGGAGGGCCCAGCAGCGATCAATCTTGCGTTGGCCCGATCCATGGTCTCGCGCATCTGTCGGGCCAAAATCGGTCTGTCGACTGCTACTACGGCAGGCCGCAGCGCTTAGCGGCCTGCTCACACCGCTCCCCCGCGCGCTCTTGAGGCGCTGAACGGTGTAGGTGAGCGACTCCTCGACCACGCAGGTCTTTGCCTCGATTGAGGCGCGCCGGGGTAGTGGCATGAAGGCCGCGCTAACGCTGCAGCTTCCGATACTCATTGAAATGTCGGATCGCCCGCATACCATTGCCGAGCGTCTCGTAGATACGAGCGGCGTTGAAGTGCGCGTCGGCAAAATCCGGCGCCAATTGGATGCAGCGCTCATAGCTGGTGAGTGCCTCCCCGGGGCGTTCCTGGTCCTCAAGCGCCACGGCCAGGTTGAAATGGAGCAACGGTTCGCTCGGCAGCTGTGAGATGCCAGAGCGGTACAGTTCGGTCGCCTCGCCAAACCGGCGCGCGTCGCACAGCATGCAGCCCAGGTTGAGATAGGGATCCAGAAATGTTGGATCCTCCGCCAAGGCCCGCCGGTATGCTGCCTCGGCGTCGATCGGCTTCTCCGTTTCCAGCTCGGCACCGATGAGAAACCAATCCTGCGCGTCGGCCTCCGGCGCCCGTGCATCGTGCAGAGACTCCACGACCGCCGCGCCCGGTTCACCTGGCTCAAAGTCCATCAGCATCTGGCCCGACACAGCCTGCCATCCCCTACCCTCGTCCTTTGTCGCCACTTCGTTGCCCATCGCACGAATCCGCACACCGGTCAGCGGCTGGCCAGTGCCGCGAGAAGCCTTCACCCTCGCCAGCGCGCGGACAATCAGCCGCGTTGGGATCTTGGCGCCATGCAGCGAATTGGCAGTCCGGAGAAGCACCATGTCCTGAAACGTGAAGAGAAGCTTCCGGCGCGGCCCGCGTGTGGGCGTGATGATCCCCTCGGTGACCAGCCTGGTGGCCACCGAACGCGGGATGCCCAGCATYGTCTCGGCGTCCTTCAGGGTGTACGTCGGCATCGGCCCGTCACTTTTTCGCCGCTGAAGCTCGCTTGGCGGGAGCGGGCGCTGGCGCCGCAGTGGCACGCTTCCCGGTCTTCTTTCTCTTGCCCTCCGCTGCAGCCGCTGAGGCCGGTGCCTTCGTTCCGCCCTGTTTGCGCTGGGCCATGCTTGCGCGCAGGGCCTCCATCAGGTCTATCACTTCCGCGCCCTGCCGCGGTTCGCTTCGCTCCTCGCTCACGGCGATCTTCTTGCCGGCGATCTTCTTGTCGATCGCCGCCAAGATGCGGTCTTTCTCCTCATCCTTGTAGGCCGTCGGGTCATACCCTTCCACCGAGTTCTGTTCGATCAGCTGTTCCGCCAAGGCCAGCTCGGCTGGCTGGACCTCAGCTTTCTCCACGTGCAGATCCAGCATCGATCTGACCTCGTCAGCATAGAGGAGTTGCTGGAGCACCAGGCCCTCGTCGACCGCCCGCACCTGCACCATGTACTGCTTGCCTTTCCAGACCCACTGCGCGAGCGCACAGGTCCCCGTCTTTCGCATGGCTTCGGCCAACAAGTTGTATGGCTTACCACCGCGCTTGTCCGGGCCCAAGTAGTAGGCCTTGTCGAAATAGATGGGGTCGACGGCTCCGGCCGGCATGAATGAGACGATATCGATCGTGTGCTTCGCCTCGTCTTCCAACGCCTTCAGTTCATCCGGCTCAAACACAGCGTAGTGGTCAGCTTCGAACTCATAGCCTTTGACCATCTCGGACCGCTCAACCACCACATCTTCGCGGATGCACACATACTGCTGCTTGAGCCTGGAACCGCATCCCTTGTGCAGCAGATTGAAGCCGACCCCCGAGTTGCTTTCCGTGGCACTGAAAATCTTCACGGGGATCGACACGAGGCCGAAGCTGAGAGAGAGGGAAGCAATGGAACGGGCAGCCATGGCGATCACCGTACGGGTCGGGAGTACACCGATCTAGCTTAGATCGTGCCCGACGAACCTGCGGCGTTCCACTGTCACTTTGCGGATAGGCGAGCACTTCGTGGCAGAACATGTGCGTGTAATTTTTGTCGGACTTACATGGCGACCAGTGCGATACCCAGTGTCGGACAGCGGCTTATTGCCGTTCGCTTAGGACGGGGAAATACTGCGATCACAGAGGACGACGAAACGGAGACAGTCATGGCGAACAAGAATGTGCATGTCGTTCCACACGGCGATAAATGGCATGTCGTACGCGAGGGCGCCCACGAGCCCTCTTCTGCGCATGACGACCTAGAGGACGCCATCGCGGCCGGCACGACGGAGGCAAAGCAGGACAGCGTCGAGTTGCTGGTCCATGGGCGAGACGGGCAGATCCGCATGCGCAACAGTTACGGGCACGATCCCCGCGAGGTGAAAGGGTAAAACCCGCGCCGCCCGGTTTGTGAACTCAGTCCATGGCTAAGTCGGCCTCTACCAACGCGCGGAGCCTGGAGCGATACCGTCAGAAGCGGGACTTCGCCGCGACGACGGAGCCGAGCGGCCAGGTGTCCGCCGCGAGCGCCGCCAGCGGCGCACTGAGCTTTGTCGTGCAGAAGCATGCGGCTCGCCGGCTCCACTACGATTTTCGTCTCGAGCTTGAGGGTACCCTCAAGAGTTGGGCGGTCCCCAAGGGACCCAGCCTGGATCCCGCAGAGAAGCGGATGGCCGTGCATGTCGAGGATCACCCGCTGGATTATGCGAGCTTCGAAGGCGTGATCCCACCCAAGGAGTACGGGGCCGGCACAGTCATCGTTTGGGATCGAGGGACGTGGATGCCGGTCGGCGATCCGGTGGCCGGCTACCAGAGCGGCAAGCTGAAGTTCGAGCTGCAAGGTGAGAAGCTACATGGTCATTGGACCTTGGTCAGAATGCACGGCCACGGCGACGAGCGTCAGGAACCGTGGCTCTTGATCAAGGAGCGGGATGCGTTTGCGCGCTCTGCCGCCGAGTACGACATCACCGAGGCCCTGCCGGACAGCGTGCTGGCCCAGGGCAACAGCAAATCGGCTGCCGGCGGTAACGCGAAGACTGCCGTGCCAAAGCAGCGTCGCTCGCGCCCGGGGCAGGGCCGACTCGTACCCGCTGCAGCACGCCCCGCCCCCCTTCCGCTTGCGTTGGCCCCGCAACTGGCGACGCTCGCTTCTGCGGTGCCGCGCAACGCCGAACAATGGGCCTTTGAGATCAAGTTCGACGGCAATCGGTTGTTGGCAAGGGTCGACGGCGACGATGTCCGTCTCTTCACAAGAAACGGCCATGACTGGACATCGCGCCTCAAATCGCTTGCGGCGGAGATTCGCGCTCTTGGCCTCGGTTCCGCCTGGCTGGATGGGGAGATCGTGATACTCAGCGACAAGGGCACCACGGACTTCCAGGCGCTGCAGAATGCGTTTGATAGATCGAAGGTGGAGGACATCCAGTACTTCGTCTTTGACCTCCCCTTCTTCCACGGCCACGACCTACGACAGGTCCCGTTGGCCGAGCGCAGGGCGCTGCTCAAGGAGGTGATAGCCGTGCCAGCTGCGACGCGAGTCAGGTACAGCGCGGACTTTGAGGGCACGCCTGACGACCTTCTTGCCGCGGCGTGCCAGATGGGCTTGGAGGGCCTGATTGGCAAGCGCGTCGACGCGCCGTATGTCTCCGCCCGGGCGCCCAGCTGGATCAAGCTCAAATGCAAACAGCGGCAAGAATTCGTCATCTGCGGATTCACGGCCCCGAAGGGAAGCCGACTAGGCCTCGGCGCGCTACTGCTTGGCGTGCACGATCAAACCGGGAAACTGCACTACGCGGGCAGCGTTGGCAGCGGTCTGGATTCGCCCATGTTGACCAAGTTGCTCGCCATGCTGACCGAACTGGAAGGGCCAGTCTGCCCCTTTGGAAAGCCACCACCGCGCTTAGCCGCCCGATGGGTCAAGCCGAAGCTGGTGGCCGAGATCTCGTTTGCCGAGTGGACCAAAGAAGGCCGAATCCGGCATCCTGTCTTTCATGCCTTGCGCGCCGACAAGACAGCCGGCAACGTGACAAGAGAGCAGCCGGTCGATGTGGAACAGCCCCGGCCTCGGCCAGCGCGCTCGGTCAAGGTATCCAACGCGGAACGTGTGATTGACCCGTCGACCGGAATGACGAAAGGTGACCTGGTCGGTTTCTACGAAGCCATCGCGCCGCACCTGCTGCCTCACCTCCGCGGGCGCCCTGTGGCCTTGGTACGCGGGCCAACGGGCATCGACGGCCAGCTGTTCTTTCAGAAGCACGCCGAGACTATCAAGATCCCGGGGATCAACGTCCTCAATGCCAGCCTATGGGCTGGGCATCCGCCACTCCTGGAGATCGCCAGCCAGACGGCCATTGTCGCCGCAGCGCAACTGAACGTGATCGAGTTCCATACATGGAATGCGACCAAGCGTGCCATCGACAAGCCGGATCGCGTCATCTTCGACCTGGACCCCGGTGATGGCGTGCCATGGCGGCACATGCTTGACGCCGCCATGCTGACGAAGTCTATGCTGGATGAGCTTGGCCTGGTGAGCTTTCTCAAGACCAGTGGTGGCAAAGGCCTGCATGTCGTTGTGCCCATGGCGCCCAAACTTCCGTGGATCACGGTGAAGAAGTTCTCACAAGATGTCGTTCTTCATATCGCCCAGACCATTCCGCAGCGCTTCGTTTCTAAGAGCGGGCCGCGCAATCGGATTGGGAAGATCTACATCGACTACCTGCGCAACGGCCAAGGGGCGACGACGGTGTCCGCATTCTCTGCACGCGCACGGCCGGGTCTCGGGGTTTCGATGCCGGCATCCTGGGAGGAACTGGAGGCACTGACAGCGGGCGATCATTGGACGATCCAGACCGCCCTGCAGCGCGTGGAAGCCGCCGGCTACGTCGATCCGTGGGCGGAGTACGCCGATACTAGAAAGGTGCAACAAATTGGTGCGGCCATCCGCAAGCTAGCTGGCTAGTCGATTGGAGGATTTGCCATGGCAACCCTAGATGCGTTTCCTGCCGCGGAGCGCGAAGCCTTTACCAACGCCTGTCGTCGGCACGGGTTCATCGCCGCCGACTTYAGCGTCTGCGACATGACCGGGGAACAGGAACGCCTGGTCAGCGTGCTGAGGCCAGAGACAGGCGTATTGATGCAGTACGCGGCAGGGTCTCGTGATTCTTGGTCAACCAAATTCGAGCACGACCTAGCCATCCGGGTCTTCGGAGACGCCCCCGAGTAAAACCTCGACGGTGCCCGCTCAATACGCGGCCCTTAAGGCACTTTCAAGCTCGGGAGAAGAAATCCGTGACCACTGTATATATATACAGTAAACTGGGTTGCATGGACTCAACCAATCGCCATGCCGACGCCCAATCCAGAATCCATCCATCCTGCCCTTTGGTTAGCCGCCCAGTTGGCCCGGGCGAACGGTCGCACCGTCGCCACCGGCTATCCGGTGCTGACGGCCGAGTTGCCGGGTGGCGGTTGGCCAACGGCGTCGCTGGTCGAACTTCTGGTGCGCCAGCCGGGTGTGGGAGAGCTTCGCCTGCTGCGCCCCGCACTGGCGGAGGTCTGTAAGCGGCCTATCGCCCTGATTCAACCGCCGCAAACGCCCCAGGCGCTCGCATTGGCCAGTTGGGGCGTGCCGCCCGAACGTCTGCTGTGGATTCGCAGCCAGCGTACGGCCGATGCCCTTTGGGCCACCGAGCAGTTGCTGCGCGCCGGCACTTGCGGCGCGGTTCTGCTTTGGCAGACCCATATCCGCAATGACGCGCTGCGCCGCCTGCACCTGGCCGCGCAGAGTGGCGAGGCGCTGTTTTTCCTCATGCGGCCCCTGGCCTGTGCACGCGACGCGTCGCCAGCGCCCCTGCGCATCGGGGTTGCGCCCGCCGCCGGCGGCGTCGATCTCTCCTTCATCAAGCGGCGCGGCCCGCAGCAGGACCTGCCCGTGCGCGTCCTGCTGGAACCGTCGCCGATCCTGCTTCACCGTCATGTTGCGCCTCTGGATCTGCCTGCACCTCTCGTCCCTGCCACTCGAAGTCTTCCGGCCGAATTGGTCCACTGAGTTGGCTG
>NZ_JBFTLX010000271.1:0-9281 GCF_056396665.1 Cupriavidus sp. 05T313
CCGAACTGTGGATCGCCGATCGCAACTTCAGCACCCGGGCGATTCTTGCCGGGTGGCAGCGTCGCGGCAGCGCCTTCATCGTGCGGGAGCACGGCCGCAATCCGAGCCCCAGCGAGCTGGAGCCGTTACGCGAAATGGGCCGGGTCGAAGCCGGCACTGTGTACGAGCAAGCGGTCAGCATCCCAGATGAATCAAACGCGCCGCAGGTGCTGCGGCGCATCGAACTGCATCTGGATGGCACCACCGAGGATGGTGATACCGTCGTCCGCCTGCTGACCAATGTCCCGGCCGCCTATCTGACGGCCGAGGCAGTCGCCCGGCTATACCGGCGACGCTGGAGCATAGAGAATCTGTTTCAGCGGCTGGAATCGGTGCTCAATAGTGAGATTCGCTCGTTGAGCCAGCCGCGCGCGGCGCTGCTGGCCTTCGGCGTGGCGGCGCTCGCGTATAACGTACTGAGCGTGATTGCGACTGCGGTGAGAATCCGGCATGAGCTGGATACCAGCGACATCGAGATCTCACCGTATTACCTCGCCAGCGAAATCCGGGCAACTTATGCCGGCATGATGATCGCGGTGCCGCCCGAGGTGTGGCAGGCCTATGACCTCCTCACCCCAGCTCAGCTCGGTCGCGAGTTGATCAGGATGGCGACGCACGTTGATCCCCGCGCGATGCGCAAACATACGCGGGGACCGAAAGCGCCGAAGAAGAAAGGCTATGTGGCTGGATGCGTAGCACGGCGGCATGTTTCTACCGCCCGTGTCATCAAGGCTGGACGTGTCGTTTAATCACCTTGAAAGGGATGGCTCTTAGACCTGCAACCCAAGTCTCGACTAGGCCTGGCGCCCGGCATAAGCAGGTGATGTTTAATGGGGGCCGCTTCCGCGAGCACGGATGTGTGATGGATCGCTCGCGGCACGCCGATTTTCTTGGGGCCGTAATTCGAGGGTGGCGCAGAAGGATAGGGTTGTCTAACCGAACAAATAATGCCACGCCGATTGGGGTAGTTGCTATCATGCCGCGCATCGCACGCGGGTGTAACTCAATGGTAGAGCAGAAGCCTTCCAAGCTTATGACGAGGGTTCGATTCCCTTCACCCGCTCCATCGGGCCTCTAGTTCATGCCTGGTTAGAGCAGCGGACTCATAATCCGTTGGTGCCGTAGGCCCACCAATCAGAGCTAGGTTGCCGGGCGACGGCAGCATGACGACGGCTCATGCGTTGACACAGCGAGTCGAGGCCATGGCTTATATGACGCCCGGCAACTTCGACTGTGCGACCGGAGTCCCGACTTGCGGCTGCTGGCTGACACCGGCGGGCTGGTGAGTCCGCTGCCACTTGCCTACAGCGGGGTGTTGGTGCAGCGCAACCCGAGCTCGCAACATTTTCGGGTAGATCTGCGGCGGCTCGCGCGTTGTCCGCGTCTACAGCACTATCGCGCCGCCCACAGGCAACCAGGGGTTGGGTCAATGGCTCGAAGGAGACAAGCGTCCGTCATTCCGGTCCTCGTGGAGGAGTGGGATCTTCCCGCTCGGCTACTTCGATCATCCCGACGGGAAGCTTGCCTCGGACTTCTCCGTGCGGCAGTGCGAAAGCCGCCCGACTAAATCACTCCTTACCCGCTGTAATCAACGCCAGGTGCTTATAGACAGCGCACGCTGCCTCCAATTGATCCACGGCAATGGACTCGTCTATCGTGTGGGCGTCTTCTTCAGCGCCCGGGCCCAGGCCGATGGTAGGGATGCGACGGCGCCCGGCGGACTCGGAGCCATTGGTGCAGAAAGCCCAACTGCCCACGCGCGGTTTGATGCCGGAGCGCGTGACTGCTTCCACGGCGGCGCGTACCAGCGGGTGATCGTCGGCCTGTTGCCACGCGGGCAGCCAACGCGAAGGGCTAGCTCGTTCGCCGGTGAACGTCTCCACCTGATCGTCGCTTACCGCCAGCGTAAAGTCCTCCAAGCCMGCGGCTTTCAGGCAGGCGCTGATGCTGCCAAGGACATCCTCCCTGCATTCGCCGCTCAGGGTCCGGCGGTCGAAGCGAACGGTAGTGGAAAGCGGAATCATCGAGATCGAAGGGTACGGCGACGAAACGATATCGGTCGGTACCAGCAAGGCTTGTCCCAGGCGCGGATCGCCGGGCAACGCCAGTGTTTCCAGCGCAAGCAGTGCGCGGGCCGCCGCATGCAGCGGATTGACGCCAAGGTGCGGGGTGGCTGCATGCGCCGGCTTGCCGTGGAAGGTCAGCTGGATTTCCAGTCGACCCTTTTGCGCGGCCTTGATCTGGAGCTTTGAAGGCTCGCAGATGACAACCGCGGCGGGTACGCACGCATCGAGAACCGAGGACAGGGCATAGCCTTCGATCACTTCTTCGAGCACGCTGGCGGATACCGCCACACGGCGCGTGAGGCATCCCTCGCGTGCAGCAGCGGCAACACCGCAGATTGCCGCTGCAATCCCCCCCTTCATATCGGTACTTCCGCGGCCGTAGATCCGGCCTTCATGAAGGGTCCCGCCGAAGGGATCGAAGCGCCAGGTACCGGTCACGGGCACGACGTCCATGTGACCGTCGAATAGCAGTGCGACTTCGGCGTCCTCCGGGCCGATCAGGCCCAGGACCGAACCGTTCCGGTCCGTGGTCACGGAACTAAAGCCGAACTCGCGCATGCGCCGCGCCATCAGTGCTGCCATCTCCCCCTCCTTTCCGGAAAGGCTGGGAATGCGGACCATCTCCTGCGTCAGGGTAACGACATCGGTTGTCATGCTGAACTCCAATTTTGGGGGAAGGGACGCCGGGCGTCCCCACAAGGCCGGTTAGCGGTTCACCAGTGTTTTCGGCACGCGATAGACGAGGATGGCGCCGATCACCGTGAAGGAGGCGAGGAAGTACATGCCCCAGTTGGTCGAGCCGGTGAGATCCTTGATCCAGCCAATCGCGTATGGGCTGGCGAAGGCAGCCAGACCGGCGAACGCATTGATCGCGGCAATGCCGGCGGCGGCGCTCTTGCCTTCCAGGAAGGCGGTGGGCAGGCTCCAGAACAGCGGCGAGCAAACCATGCAGCCGGCCGCCGCAATCGATAGCATGGCAACGGCGAGTGTCGGGTTGTGGCTGAACAGCGTGCTCAGGGCGAGGCCGCTGCCGCCGATGAGAAAGGGAATGATCATGTGCCAGCGGCGCTCGCGGGTCGCATCCGAGTGACGGCACACCAGCACCATGGATACCACGGCACAGGCGTTGGGAATCGCGGTCAGGAACCCGATCTCCAGAAGGGACACCACACCGGTGGATTTGATGACTGACGGAATCCAGAAGGCAAGCCCGGACAAGCTGGAAACCGTGCAGTAGCAGATCAATGCCATATGCACAACCCGCCGGTCCTTCAGCAGTTTCCACAGCGAGATATGTTCGACCTTTACCGCCTTCTCCGCCGCCAGGTTCTGGACAAGGCGTGCCTTTTCGCTGGCATTGAGCCAGGCCGCATCGCCGATGCGATCATCCAAGTACCAGAGCACGGCCAGGCCGAGGAGGATCGACGGAACGGCCTCGATCAGGAACATCCATTGCCAGCCGGCAAAGCCGCCATGACTGTGTAGGCCTTGCATGATCCCGCCAGACAGTGGCCCGCCCAGGATGCCGGCAAAAGGCACTGCCGTCATGAACACGGCAATGATCTGCCCGCGCCGGTGCGATGGGAACCAGTAGGTCAAATACAGAATGATCCCTGGATAAAAACCAGCCTCAGCCGCACCGAGCAGGAAGCGCAACTCGTAGAACTGAGTGGCTGTCTGCGTCACTGCCATCGCTGCGGAGATGCAACCCCACAGGATCATGATGCGAGCCAGCGTTTTTCGGGCCCCAATGCGGTGCATCAGGACATTGCTCGGTACTTCAAACAAGAAGTATCCGATAAAGAAGACACCAGCCCCGAGGCCATAAACCGTTTCGCTGAACTTCAGGTCGTCCAGCATTTGCAGTTTGGCAAAGCCGACATTGACGCGATCCAGGAATGCAGCGATATAGCACACCATCAGGAATGGCAGCAGGCGCCACGCCACCTTGCTGTACAGGGCATTGTCGTGTGCGGACACCGCACTTGCCCCAACGCGCGAAGCGGGCTTGACGGCGCCGGCCGTTTGCAGGGAATCACTCACTTTGTTCCTCCGTTGGTTTTTTAAGACAAAACGCTCCCCTGCGGGCGCCGCAAGGCGCTCGCTGAAATTATTGTTTTGGGAAGCTGGGTAAGACTGCCGGTCAGGCCACCAGATGCTCTGGTTCGATGGCGCCCCGACGCGAGGTGATCAGCCCATACGCATCCGGGCGGCGGTGGCGATCGAAATTAAACGTCGTAGTCTTATAGGAGCGGCAAAGATCGAGGTCGCAGCGAGCGATTGCCAGCTCGTCCCCTTTGGTCGAGCATGCCGCCACGATCTCGCCCGACGGGGCAATGATGCAAGTGCCGCCGATCATCTCGCAGCCTTCTTCCTTGCCGGCTTTGGCAACGCCAACCACCCAGGTGCCGTTCTGGTAGGCGCCGGCCTGCATGACGAGGTGGTTGTGAAACATCGACAGATCGTCATGCTCTGGCGCGGGCGGGTTATGTACCGGGGTGTTGTATCCCAACAAGATCATTTCCGCGCCCTGCAGGCCCATCACCCGGTAGGTTTCCGACCAGCGCCTGTCATTGCACAGAGCCATGCCGATCACACCGCCGTAGGCACGCCAGACGTCAAAACCGAGACCCGGTTCAAAGTAGCGCTTTTCGAGATGCTGGAAGTCGCGCCAAGGTTCATGCTCTGCATGCCCGGGAAGATGAACTTTGCGGTATTTCCCGACGATGGCGCCGTCCTGCCCGACCAGGATGGAGGTGTTGTAACGCCTTGCGACACCTTGTTCCAGCGCAAGCTCGGCGTAGCCGAGATAGAAACCGATTCCAAGCCTGGCTGCGGTCTCGAACAGCACGCGGGTTTCCGCACCAGGCATCTCGCGCTCGTAGAAAGCATCGAGTTCGGCCGGATCTTCCAGATACCAGCGCGGAAAGAAGGTGGTCAGCGCAAGCTCCGGAAATACAACCAACTGGCAGCCCATGGCATGCGCCTGGTGAAGATGCGCGAGCAGGCGCTCGACGACGTCCCGGCGGGAGTCGGCGCGTTGAATTGGCCCAAGCTGGGCGGCGGCGACATTGATATAGCGTGGCATGAATTGGACTCCTATTCCTTTTGTTCAGCTAGTTCGAGCAGCAAATCGAGCAGGACACTGGCGCCCGCCTCGATATCGCTGTCGTCGGTAAACTCGGCAACGTTGTGGGACAGACCGCCGACACTGGGCACGAAGATCATGCCGGCAGGACACATACGTGCCAGGATCTGTGCGTCGTGGCCGGCGCCGCTCGCAATGCGCTGTACAGTGTGGCCATGCCGACGGGCGATCGCTTCCACCCGGCCGATGATCTGGTTGTCGAACGCAACGGGGGCAAAGTCGGCAAGCGAGCGATGGGACAGCTTTACCCCCTCGTCTCGCGCCAGCTCGTGCGCAAAATCGAAGGTGCGGCGCACCGCTTCGGCCAGGATCGCCTGATCGGCATTGCGCAGGTCCAGCGTGAACACGGCCAGGTTCGGGATCACATTGACCAGGTTCGGCGAGAGCTTGACCTGCCCCACCGTTGCCAACTGGCCACTGCCCAACTCGCGCGCCAGGTCCCGCGCGAAGCAGGCGATGCGTGCCGCAACCAGGCCAGCGTCATGCCGCAGGCGCATCGGCGTGGTGCCGGCGTGATTCGACGTGCCTTCAAYCGTGAATTCCGTCCAGTGAATCCCCTGCACGCCGGTGACAGCGCCAATTGTGACGCCCTCATGCTCCAGCACCGGTCCCTGTTCCACATGTAGCTCGACAAAGGCGTGCAGCTGATTCGTGCCGACCGGATGCGTGCCGTTATAGCCGATGCGCCGCAGATTCTCGCCGACCGTGCTGCCGTCTATGCCCTTGGTATCGAGCGCTTGCTGCAACGGGAGGTCGCCCTGGAATACCAGGCTGCCCATCATGTCCGGCGCGAAACGCGCACCCTCCTCGTTAGTGAAGAAGGCAACCGCCAGGGGCCGCCGCGTGGCGATGCCGGCATCGTTTAAGGCGGCCACCACTTCAAGGCCAGCGAGCACGCCGAGGTTGCCGTCATAGCGCCCACCGGTACGGACGGTATCGATGTGCGAGCCAGTCATGACCGGCGCAAGATCCTCACGTCCTCCCCGCACGCCGACCACATTTCCTATCGTGTCGATGCTCACCGCCAGCCCAAGCTCGCGCATCCAACTCACCACCAGATCGCGCCCGAGACGGTCCTCGTCGGTCAGCGCGAGCCGGCTGACACCGCCGCCGTCGATCGCGCCGACCTGCGCCAGCGCTGCGATCCGGCCCAACAGGCGGGGCAAATCGATGTGCGGCGCGGCAGTCCGATTCGTTGTCGTGCGCATCTTCAAGCCGCCATCCTGACTTGCTCGGGCGACTTCCCGACGATGCGCTGGTAAAGCTCCGCATCGGTGGCGCCCTCGCTGCCGAATACCAGGATGCGGCTGCCGGCGTCGAGGCCAAGCTGCGCGCGCACTTGTGCATCGCCAAGCGCGCCGAGGCAACCGGCCAGGCCGGCGACTGCGGATTCGCCCGCCACCAGCGGCGCGTCGCCGTAACGGCCGGCGGCCAGCAGCCGTACCGTCTCCAGCGCCGATTCGTCGTCGATGGTCAGGAAAGCGTGCGCGCCAGGATGCAGGATCTCCCATGCCAGCAACGACACCTCGCCACAAGCCAGGCCGGCCATGACGGTGTCGAGATCGCCATGCACGGCGACTGGCTTGCCGGCACGGGCACTCTCGTACAGGCAGGCCGCCTTGTCGGGTTCCACCACGACAAAACGCGGGCGGGATGCACCGAGCTGCTCCCAGAAATGCGCGCAGACCGCCGCCGCCAGACCACCCACGCCGCCCTGCAGGAATACGTGCGTCGGAACTTGCCCAGCCGGAAGTTGTTGCAGCGCCTCATCGGCCATCAGGGCGTAGCCTTGCATTACATCCTTCGGCACATCCATATAGCCTTCATAGGACGTGTCGGATACGACGAAGCGGCCCAGCCGCGCGGCATCGTCGGCGGCTTGCCGTACGGAGTCGTCATAGTTCCCGCTTGTGCGCACCACCTGCGCGCCATAGTGTTCGATGGCCTGCTTGCGTCCTTCGCTCACGGTCGCGTGGATGTAAATCACACACTGGCAGCCGAAGCGCTGGGCCCCCCACGCTACCGAGCGGCCGTGATTGCCGTCCGTTGCGCAGGTCACGGTGATATCGCGCGCGATATCACGATAACGGCCGGACAGCAGGTCCTCGACCGAAACATCGGCACGGCCGGTGCGCGCTTCGATTTCGCGGATCAACAGGCGGCTGACGGCGTAGGCGCCGCCCAGCGCCTTGAAGCTGCCGAGACCGAAGCGGTCGGCCTCGTCCTTGTACAGGACCTGCGCGACGCCGGCAGCCTTGGCCAGGCCCTTGAGCTCGCACAGCGGCGTGGGCGCATACCCCGGCCAGCGCTTGATCTGCTGTTCCGCACGCAGATAGGCTTGCCCGCCGAGTATCGCTTGCTGTCGCTCGCTATATTTTGCATCCGGTTGCACCGACGGATTCGCAGCGCATTGCAGGCGAAGGTTGGGAAGCAGTGAATTCAAGACAGTCTCCTCAAAAAAGAGTGGGAGCCCGTTCACATGGGACGAGGAACGGACGTTTACATGCGATTGGTGCCTTAGCGGTGGAGGTCGCCGTAGTGGTCATGCAGGGCTTCGATCTCCTCCAGCCTGTGACGCGCGGCGTCTCCCAATGCCAGCGCAAGGCTGGTGCCGAGATGGTTGATCAGGCTGATCGCCGCGACATAGGAGTCGAATCCGGCGGCGCCATGGTTGACGCAGCGCAGGACGACGTCGGAGCGGGCGGGCAGTTCCGTAGCGCTGGGATCGGTCAGGATGACGACCTTCGCGCCGACGCGATTTGCGTGCTCCACCATTGGCCGCAGCAGCGTTACGCGGCGACGGAAGTCCATGACCAGAAGCACATCGCTGTCGCCAAGGTCGGCGAGATCTTCGGCTAGATTCAGCCCGGCACCGGGCACCAAAGTGATGCCGCCGCGCAGTTGCGTCAGCAGCGCCCACGCATACTGCGCCAGCACGCGGCCATTGCGAAAACCCGCGACGCAAATGCGGCTGGCGCCAACTAGGAGGGAGATCGCGCGCTCGACATCGGCCGGATCCAGGCGATCGAAGGTCTGCGCCAGGTTTTGCAGATCATTGGCCAGGTGGGCCGCAAAGGGTGCGTCCGAGGACGCGGGCGGCTGGACGCCCGCAAGCTCGTACAGGGGCGAGCCACGATCGCTTTCGTCGCGTACCAGCGCACGCACCTCATTGAAATTCTCATATCCCAACCGGCGGAAGAAACGCCCCGCGGTCGCCTTGGAAACGCCCGCCTTCTGCGCTAGCTCGGTGGCCGAGTAAGCGGCGAGGTTGCCGATGCATTCAAGGGTTACCTCCGCGAGCCGTCGCTCGCTCTCCGTCAACTGGTCGTGCAATTCGAGGATCTTGTCTTGCAAGGGGGAGGCCATCAGGTCGCATCCTCTGAAACAGTAGTTTCATAAATGTATACGAATGAAACTGAAGTGTCAAAAGCAAATTTGCAGTGGGTAATTTGTGCTTATTTGATATCTTTTTTGGGAATTCACCCTTTGTCAGCCCGGCAGGGAGAGCCGCGCCAAAGCGGGGCTACGGTCCGGTCTTCTCTCAAGAAAATAATGAGCCACCTGCCACGTGCTCATGTGGTTTTGTCGCAGTAAGGGGAGACCGCGCCAAAACGGGGGCAAACAACCGGACCACCGCCGAGAGGCCAATGAGGCACCAAAAATGCGCATGGCTTCCGTTCCTGGCCCGGCGATCTCCGTCCTTCAACTTCGAATTGCTCTGAGCGCCCTGAGCCCGCCGGTTTGGCGACGCGTCCCCGTTCCTGAGCACTTGACGCTCGGACAATTGCACAATGTCATCCAGGTAGTCATGGGCTGGGCCGACGAGCATCTGCACACGTTCAGCATTCGTGGCAGGCGTTACGGCAAAGCTCATGAGGGCGTCTTGCAGTTCTCCACCGCGGCAAACGAACTGCCACTGACTGCGTTTCGTCTCCGCGAACACGAAGGCTTCGTCTATGTGTATGACTTCAACGCGTGGTGGCGCCACGAGATACGGGTGGAGCGGCGTAGGCTGCGGCAACATCCTG
>NZ_JBFTLX010000272.1:0-9227 GCF_056396665.1 Cupriavidus sp. 05T313
GCCGAGCGGGGTGGGATCGCTCGATCCCGGCTGGCTCAGGAAGGGGAACCAGGCCGCCGCATACTGGCGCGCGGCCACGACTTCGATGGCGATCAGGCTGGAGAAGGCGATCAGCGTGATCAGGCCCATCAGATAGCCCATCAGCTCGCCGTGGGAAAAAACCGGGTAGCGGATGATGCCGCCCGCGCGCGGCAGCGCCGCGCCCAGCTCGCAGTAGACGATGCCGAGCAGCAGCACGGCAAAGCCGCCCAGCAGCCAGGAGACGATGCCGGCCGGCCCGGCGATGGCGGATACGTGGCTGGCGGCGAACAGCCATCCCGACCCGAAGATCGCACCCAGGCCGATAAAGGTGAGATCGGTCAGGGTGAGCTGCCGCTTGAACTTGCCTTGCACTGGAGACATGGGGACTCCTTGGTCATCGGGTGATGGCCGTCCGGACGATGCGGCCATCCGCCCGCGAACGCGGGCGGCGGGCGGGCGGATGGCGGCCGCGCGGGCCGGCGGCGCAGTCTCAGGCCCGCAGGCCGACGTCCGGCAGCACCGGGCGCGTGGCCATGGCCTGCGCGACCACCGTCATCACCTGTTCCAGTGCCTCGCCTTGCAGCGGCAAGCGCGGAGGCCGCGTGACGGCGCTCCCGCGCCCGGCGAGTTCCTCGCACAGCTTGATGCACTGGACCAGGTCCGGGCGCGAGTCCAGGTGCAGCAGCGGCATGAACCAGCGGTACAGCGCCAGCGCCTCGTCGAAGCGCCGTTGGCGGGCCAGGCGGAACAGCGTCTCGCCTTCCTTCGGGAAGGCGTTGGACATGCCCGAGATCCAGCCCTCGGCCCCCACGGCAATGCTCTCCAGCACCACGTCGTCCAGCCCGGCGAACAGCACGAAGCGGTCGCCCACGGCGTTGCGCAGGTCGATGAAGCGGCGCGTATCGCCGGAGGAATCCTTGAAGCAGACGATGTTCTCGCAATCGGCGAGCGAGACCAGGATGTCCGGCGTGATGTCGCTGCGGTAGACCAGCGGGTTGTTGTAGAGCATGACCGGCAGGTCCGTGGCGGTGGCGATGTCGCGGAAGTGCGCGGCGGCTTCGTGCGGCTTGGCGGAGTAGACCAGCGCCGGCATTACCATCACGCCGTCGACGCCGACCCGCGCCGCTTCGTTCACCATGTCCCGGGCGAAGGCGGTGGTGAATTCGGCAATGCCCGCGATGACCGGGATGCGGCCCCTGGCGGCGTCTTTCGCCGCTTCGATGACGGCAAGCTTTTCCAGGGTGGACATCGATGTGTTCTCGCCCACGGTGCCGCACACCACCAGGCCGGAGACCCCGTCGGCGACCAGGTTGCGCATCACCTTGTGGGTGGCTTCGATATCCAGCGAGTAGTCGGCCTTGAACTGCGTGCTGACGGCGGGGAATACACCGGTCCAGTGGATGGCGTTGCGGCTCATATCGTCTCCTTTTGTGTGCGTGGGGTGTGCCGGCAGGGCATCACCTGGCCACCAGCCTTCAGGTTCGCAGTTGCGCGCCGTTCGGGCTTGAGACTTTCCGCAAAGCAGGTAGACGAAATCGGCACAATACGAGCCCGCATCGGGCGAGGCCGCGCAAGCGGGCTTGACGGGAGCGGCCCGTTGCGCGCTCCCCGTTCAATCGTGCGCGCCGGGCTTGCCGGCCGGCGGCCTGACCTGCCGCGGCGTGAGTCCGGTCAGGGCCTTGAACTGCCGGGTGAAGGCGCTGTGATCGGTATAGCCGCACTCGAGCGCGATGTCGGTGATCGGCATATCGGTGGACAGCAGCTCGGACGCGCGCTCCAGCCTCGCCTTGTGGATCATTTGACGCGGCGTCAGGTGGAAGATGCGCTTGCAGTAGCGCTCCAGTTGCGCCGCCGACAGGCCGGTCAGCCCGGTCAGTTCGGACAGCAGGATGGGGCGCATGTAGTGCTCGCGGATATAGGTGTCCACCGCCGCCAGCCGCTGGTAGGCCGGATGCGTGTCCCTGGCGCACTGCAGGTCGTGGGAGATGCCGGCCATGCCGATGATGCGGCCGTCGCGATCCAGCAGGGGGTGCTTGCAGGTCATGCACCAGCCCGCATCGCGCGCGGGATAGAGATGGAGCTCAAGCTGCTGCGCAATGGCGCAGCCGGTATCCAGGACGCGCCGGTCCTGCTCCGTGTAGCGCTGGCCAAGATGGGCGGGAAAGACCTCGGCCGACGTCTTGCCAAGCAGGGGTTCGATCCGCTTGAAGCCGCAGCGGGTAGCCAGCGTCAGGTTGGCGACCAGGTAGCGCGCCTGGCGGTCCTTGATGAAGAACACCACGTTGGGGATGGCGTTCAGCAACGGCGTGATCAGCGAGAGGGTATCGAGCAGGGTGGCCATGTCGCGCGGGCGCTGCTTCGATATGCCCGCGCAGATGTCGGCGAGGTGGGCGATGTTGCCGGCCTCGTGCTGGCTCGCCGGTGCCGGCGAGGGTTGCCGGGCCGGGAAGGGGGCGGCGGAGAGGGTGGGCGATGGCGGCATATTGTCTCCTGATGGCTTCTTACTTCATCGGACTTCCGTGTGCGTCGATCCACGGATCTACCGGTGGGCGCTCCAAGCCGCGTTGGCACAGCCTGTCAGCTTCGCCCGTTCTCGTCCAGCATCAATGTGCCGATCCGGGCGGGAGACAGCGGCGGGCGCGGCGTGGGCTGCGTCCAGCCGAACAGGACCCGCCCGGCCGTGGCGCAGACGCGTCCCTGGCAGGCGCCCATGCCGCAGCGGGTCTGCATCCTGGCCATCCAGGCATCCGGATACGCCTGGATGGCCGATAGCGGCACATCCTCGCAGCGGCACAGCGGTGTGTCGGCGCGGGCCAGGGTCTTGAGCGCGGGGTCGAGCGCGAACGTGGTCCGCACCTGTTCCGCGAACGCATGCCAGCGGGCGCGCGTTGCCGCCAGCGCGCCAGCCCGGTCGTCGGCGCCCGCTGCCGCGTAGCCGGCGATCCTGCCTTCGAGCAGGGCCAGCTCGCCGCCGCCGATACCAGTGCATTCGCCCGCCGCATAGACGTGGTGCATGCCGGTGCGCTGGAGCGCATCGACGGCAATCGCATCCGATACGGGGTCGAGCGGGCAGCCCAGCAGCGCGGCCAGCCCGGTATTCGGCACCAGCCCGAAGCCGCACGCCAGCCGGTCGCAGGCAAGCGCCACGGTACGGCCGCCCTGGCGGATGCGCACCGCGCGCAGGCGCTCGTCGCCCAGTGCCTCCACCACATGGGAGCCCGCCCGATAGTGGCCATCCAGCAGGGCGACGGCCTGTGCCGCCTTGGACGGCCAGCGCCACAGCGCGCCGGCGAAGCGCGTCAGGCGTGACAGCGGTGCCTGCTCGGCGACGCGCGCGACATGCGCGCCGTGCCGTCGCGCCGTGGCGGCCGTCGCCAGCAGCAGTGGCCCGCTGCCGGCAATGACGATGCGCTCGCCCCTGACCGGCGCGCCCGCCTTGACCAGGGCCTGCAACCCGCCCGCTCCGGTCACGCCGGGCAGGGTCCAGCCGGGAAAAGGCAGCAGCAGTTCGCGCGCCCCGGTGCACAGGATCAGGTTGCGGAATTGCAGGTGCATGGCGCGCTCGTCGTTCTCGACCAGCAGCGTGTGGGACGCAGGCGCCGCGATCACGCGCGTCGAGGCGTACAGCGCGATGCGGCCGTGCGCGGCGATGGCGTGGCGCAGGCTGCGCGCCTGCGATGGCAGCCGCACGCCTGGCCCATCGCGCCAGATCTGCCCGCCGGGCGCCGGGTTGTCGTCAATGAGCGCGACGCTGCAGCCGCTCCCGGCCGCCGCGCGCGCCGCCGCCATGCCGGCGGGCCCGGCGCCGACGATCAATACGTCGTAGCGGCGCTGGCAAGCGGCAAGTGCTTGCCCGGTGCCCATGTGCCGCGCGCTCATGGCGTGCGCTCCAGCACCATGCCATCCCGGCACGTGGTCTGGCACGCCAGCCGGCGCCGGCCGTCGATGGTCATGCGGCATTCCTGGCAAACGCCCATGCCGCAAAACGGCGCGCGCTGCTCGCCGCCACAGGAGCGGCGGGTGAACGGACGGTCGCTATAGGCCATGGCCGCCGCCACGGAGATGCCCGCCGGCACCCGCAGCGCGCTGCCATCCAGGAGGACGTTCACGGTCGGGTTAGCGGCCCGGTTGCGTTTCATGCGTATTCTCCGTGCCAGGGCCAGGAGCGGTCTCCGTGGCTGCGGCGAAGCGGCTGAAGGAAAATGGCGCCGGATCTATCGGGACCCGCTGGCCTAGCAGCAGCGCCGCCAGCAGGCGCGCGCTGCCGGGCGCGGTGGTCACGCCCAGCCCCTCGTGGCCCACCGCCAGCCACAGGCCCGGCTGACCGGGGTGGGCGCCGACGATGGGCAGCCCGTCGGGCGTGGCGGCGCGAAAGCYGGTCCAGCAGCGGATCGCGTTCATGCCGGCGAGGGCGGGCAGGTAGGCGGCGGCGCGCTGGAGCATGCGGGCCATGACCTGGTTATCCACGGCCGTGTCGAGGCTGTCGAACTGGCGCGACGAGCCGATCAGCAACTGGCCCGTGGGGCGCGGCTGCACATTGAAGGCAACCGAGGTCCCGTCGCTGTGGTGCGCGCTCGCGGCATAGCCGAGTTCGACCAGTTGATGGTTCACGCAGGCCGGGTAGCGGTCGGTAATGACGAGATGTCCCTTCCTGGCGCGGATCGGCAGCGCGGGCAGCAGTTGCGTGGCCTGGATGCCGTTGGCGACGACGACCGCGGTGGCGGTCAGCCGCCTGCCGTCTTCCAGGGTGACATGGTTTGCCTCCACCGCGCTCACCGTGGCGTGCAGAACGTTTATCCGCGATGCCCTCTGCGCGAGCAGCCATGACGCCACGGCCGGGGCGTAGACGATGGCATCGCCCGCGACCTTGAGCGCGCCCGCCAAGCCCGAGCTCAGCATCGGCTCCTGGCACGCCAGTTCGCCGGCATCCAGCGTGGCGCACGGGATGCCCTGCGCCAGCAGCGCGTCTTGCCGCTGGCGGGCCAGGTCCATTTCCGCGGCGTCGCTGGCCACCCACAGCGTGCCGCACTGGCGATAGGCGCAGCTGGCCGGCATGTCGCGGGCGAGCTCCCGCCAGAGCCTGAGCGAGCAGGCGCACAGGTCACGCTCGGCGGCGGTGTCGTCCATCATCACCAGATGGCCCATGCCGGCGTGGGTGGCGCCGCCTGCGCGGCTGTCCAGCACGCAGACATCCAGCCCGTGCCCGGCCAGTTCGAAGGCGCAGGCCGCGCCGACGATCCCGGCGCCGATCACGATGACATCGCCGCAAGCCTGCGCGGGCCTCATGCGCCGATGCCCCAGGCGAAGGGATCGTCGTGCGCGATCAGCAGCGTGGTCTCGGCATACACATGCGCGCGGCCGTGGATGGTCGGGATGATGCGGCCGGGTTCATCGGCGGGCGCATAGTGCGCCACGAAGCGGCTGCCGGTCACGCTGGCCTGGCGCCAGGGTGCGCCGGGCGCGAGCTTGCCGTCCGCTGCCAGGCAGGCGAGCTTGGCGCTGGTGCCGGTGCCGCAGGGAGAGCGGTCGTACGCCTTGCCTGGGCACAGCACGAAATTGCGGCTGTCGGCTTCATCGGCATCGTCGGGCGTGCAGAACAGTTCGATATGGTCGACCGGCGCGCCGTCCGGTGCCGCGATGCCCGCCTGTTCGAGCGCCTGCCGCACGGCCCATGCGAATGCGGTCAGCGCCTCCAGGTTGTTGCGCTCGATGCGCTGGCCATGGGCTTCGATCAGGAAGAACCAGTTGCCGCCCCAGGCGATGTCGCCGGAGACACGGCCGTGGCCCGGCACGTCGACGGCCACCGCATGCCGGTAGCGCCAGGCGGGCACGTTGCGCACACCGACCGTGCCGTCCTCATGCAGCGTGGCCTCCACCGTGCCCACCGGCGTATCGATGCTGTGCCGGCCCGGCGCGATGCGCCCGAGATGCGCCAGCGAGGCCACCAGCCCGATGGTGCCGTGGCCGCACATGCCCAGGTAGCCGCTGTTGTTGAAGAAGATCACGCCCGCGCAGGCACCGGCGGAAACCGGCGGGCACAGCAGCGCGCCGACCATCACGTCGCTGCCGCGCGGCTCCAGCACGGTGGCGGCGCGCCAGCGGTCGTGCTCGCGCGCGAGCCGCTCCAGCCGCGCGGCCATGCCGCCGCTGCCCGGATCGGGGAAACCGTCGATGACCAGCCGGGTGGGTTCGCCGCCGGTGTGGGAGTCGATCACCCTGATCTGGCGGGGAGCGGGCGGTGAAGACACCGTGGAGCTTGCGGTGGAAGGCGGGGCGCTGGGATGCATGGCGGGAATGCCCAGGGGGCCAAGTGTGGATGACCCCTACAGCGTGGCATGGCCGCCCCCTGCCGGCTTGTCGCCTTTCCCCAGCGGCGATGACGAAATCGGCATAGTGGCAAGCCGCTGCCCACTGCTTGCCGCAGGGGCCTCAGATACCGATGAACTCGGTGAACTCGGCGAGCGGCGCGCGCGTGGCGCGCAGCTGGTTGACCGGTGCTTCCGTGTCTTCATAGCCAATCGCCATGCCGGTAAACAGCATGCGTTCGGGCGGAATGGCGAGAAAACCCGAGATGGTTTCCGGGTAGATCGCCCAGCATTCCTGCGCGCAGCTGTCCAGCCCATGCTCGCGTAGCAGCAGCATCACCGTTTGCAGGTACATGCCCAGGTCCGACCATTGCGGCGGGCCCATGCGGCGGTCCACGGTGCAGAACAAGGCCAGCGGCGCGCCGAAGAACGTGAAATTATTGGCAAACTGGGCCATGCGCGCCCGCTTGTTCTCGCGCGGGATGCCCAGGCAGCGATAGAGGTCCTCGCCCACCTGGAAGCGGCGCTCGCGATAGGGCGAGACCAGCTCGCGCGGGTAGATGTCGTACTCGCTCCCTTCGCCGCCGGGCATGCCGGCGATGCGCTCGCGCATGGTGGCCTTGAGCCGCTCCAGCGGCTCGCCGCCCACCACGTGCAGGTGCCAGGGTTGCAGGTTGCCGCCCGACGGCGCGCGCGCGGCCTGCTCCAGCACGTCGCGGATGATCTCCGGCGGTACCGGCGCGGGAAGGAAGCCGCGTACCGATTTGCGGGTCTGGACTGCCATGCTGACTTTCACGCTGTTTTCCTTGGGGCTCGGCGGTGGATCGACGGCATCAGATAAAGGGCGGTTCGCTGCCCCAGTCGAAGAAGTCCGGCATGTCCTGCGACACGCGCTCCGGAAAGCTGGCCGGGCGTTTCTCCAGGAAGGCGCTGACGCCCTCCTTGACGTCCGCCGACTGGCCGCGCGACTGGATCGCGCGGCTGTCCAGGCGGTGCGCTTCCATCGGGTGGCTGGCGCCCGCCATGCGCCAGATCAGCTGGCGCGAGATGGCGACGGATACCGGCGCGGCATTGTCCGCGATCTCGCGGGCCAGCGCCTGCGCGGCCGGCAGCAGGTCTTCGGGCGCGTGCAGCGAGCGCACCAGCCCGCGCTCCAGCGCTTCCTGCGCCGAGAACACGCGGCCGGTATAGCACCACTCAAGCGCCGTCGAGATGCCGACCACGCGCGACAGGAACCACGACGATGCCGCCTCCGGCGTGATGCCGCGGCGCGCGAACACAAAGCCGAACTTGGCGTCGGTGGAGGCCAGGCGGATATCCATCGGCAGTTGCATGGTCACGCCGATGCCCACCGCGGGCCCGTTGACCGCGGCGATCACCGGCTTGAGGCTGCGGAAGATACGTAGCGCCACGCGCCCGCCGCCGTCGCGGTGCGCCGCTTCCTTGCTGGCGCCGTAGCGCTTTTCGTAGTCGAAGGTGGAGCCGCCCGAGGACAGGTCGGCGCCGGCGCAGAAGGCGCGCCCGGAGCCGGTAACGATCACCGCGCGGACGTTGTCGTCGGCGTCGGTGGCGTCGAAGGCATCGATCAGCTCCTGCATCATCTGCGCGGTGAAGGCATTGAGCTTGTCCGGGCGGTGCAGGGTGATGGTGGCGACACCCCGGTCGACGGCGTATTGCAGGGTTTCGAAGCTGGGAGGAGTCGTGGAACTGGAATTGCTCATGGCTGGCCTTGGCTGCTCGAAAGGGTTGGTAGTTAAGGTAGTGCAGAATCGTGCGCCTGCAATCGTCGAATCCGACGAGGTCGCCGCCACCGCCCCGCCGTAGACTGGCGCCAGGAGGCCTGGCGGCGCAGGCATGGCAGGCAAGGCAAAGAACCTGAAAGACAAGAAGCGAGAAGGAACCTCATGAAGACGCGCATTACCGAATTGCTGGGCACCCGTTACCCGATCATCCAGGGCGGCATGCAGTGGGTAGGCTATGCCGAGATGGCCGCCGCGGTATCCAACGCCGGCGGGCTCGGCGTGCTGACCGCGCTGACCCAGCCCACGCCCGAGGCCCTGGCCGCCGAGATCCGCCGCACCCGCGAGCTGACCRACCAGCCCTTCGGCGTCAACCTGACGCTGCTGCCCTCGATCAACCCGCCGCCGTACGCGCGCTACCTCGACGTGATCATCGAAAGCGGCATCAAGGTGCTGGAAACCGCCGGCAACAATCCCAGGGAGCATATCGCGCGCGCCAAGGCCGCCGGCATCAAGGTGATCCACAAATGCGTGGCGATCCGCCATGCGCTGTCGGCCGAGCGCCTGGGTGTGGACGCGGTGTCGATCGACGGTTTCGAGTGCGCGGGCCATCCCGGCGAGGACGACGTGCCGGGCATGGTGCTGATCCCGCTGGCGGCGCGCCGGCTGGGCATTCCGGTGATCGCTTCCGGCGGCATCGCCGACGGGCGGGGCATGGCCGCGGCACTGGTGCTGGGCGCCGAAGGCGTCAACATGGGCACGCGCTTCTGCGCCACCCGCGAGGCGCCGATCCACTACAACGTCAAGCAGGCGCTGGTGGACGCGAGCGAGCGCGACACCAACCTGATCTTCCGCACGCTGCACAACACGGCGCGCGTGCTCAAGAACGCGGTCTCCGATGAAGTCGTCACCATCGAACGCCAGCCCGGCGGCGCCCAGTTCGAGGACGTCAAGCACCTGGTGGCGGGCGTGCGCGGCAAGGCCGCGCTCGCCGCCGGCGAGACCGATGGCGGCATCATCAGCGCCGGCCAGTGCGTGGGCCTGATCGACGATATCCCGACCTGTGCCGAGCTGATCGAGCGCATGGTGGCCGAATGCCGCGAGCAGCTCGGCGTGGCGTCGCGCTATTTCGCGGCGTGAGGCGGCGGGACTGGCATGGCTG
>NZ_JBFTLX010000273.1:0-9124 GCF_056396665.1 Cupriavidus sp. 05T313
GCCTTCAGCATGATTTGCTGGTCACCGCGGGCAAGCTCGTTTGAACCTTATCTGCGCCGCGCTTCACTGTTGTGACGCGCCACGCCAAAAAACTCTTGATATTCTGTTTTCGTGCCCCACTTCGACAGGAAGCACACTTATTCGATCTACTGCGCCTGGCCACTTTGCCCTGAGGCACACCCTCAGCGAATCGCCAGCGCCACCCAGTAGGTCTTGAGCGCAAGCAGGAACGTGACCAGCATCGGAACCCAGCGCAACTCGCTGTACAGCACCACCACCAGCACAAACAGTGCGGCGGTGGCAAACACCTTGATCGCCTCGCCGACCACAAGCCCGCTGATCGAGGGACGCTCGCGCGACATCCAGAGGCGCAAGGCGAAGAAGCCGCTGGGCACGAAACATACCGTGCCACCAAATAGTGCGGACCAACCCGCCGCCCCGGCGTTACCGCCGGCAAACAGTCGCCAGGCAATGGCCGACAAAACAGTAACCGCCATCTGCGCCAGCACGACCCTGCCGGGCGTCATGCGCGAAGGGCGCAGCGCGCGCTCGCCGAACAGCGTTTCCGCCTCGACGCGCGACAGCGGATCGACCGCCTCTTCCTCGCGCTCCGCCTCGTCGTCTTCCCAGGTTTCCCAGGCTGCATTACGTGCGACTTTAGGTGCGTTACGCGGCTGCCGGTCTTTATCCTGACCAGCATCATGACGATCTGAAACCACCTGCGTATTGCCTCTGCTTGTTGTTTAATCCGACCCGGAACTTTTCTGGACCGGCCGGAATTCAAACCGCACGATTTTACGAGGAATGCACCATGCGAGTCAATCTGCTTACAGACTCCTTGCAACAGTCCGCATTCCGCTTGCAATCTCCACGCGCCCATAGTGCGCGCGCGACCGACTGCCTCCAATAACGCGCCAAGTAATTGAAGCGCCTTGGGACAGCGGCGCACCATGGTCGTTTAACGCCCTTGCGTGGCGCTTACGAAGGGATCATCGCGGCCGGTCCGTGGCACTAAAACCACGCAGCCCGGCCGTTAATCGCGCACTATTTTCGGGAAGCCCACTCAGGCGGGAGACTGGCTCTCGCCGGGCTCGCGCAGGCGTGTCAGCACACCGTCGAGCGCATCGTTGCTGGTGAAGTGAATGGTGAGCTGGCCTTTGCCGCGGGTGCCCAGCTTGATCTGCACTGGCAAGCCAAGCACGTCGGATAGTTCTTCCTCAAGGCGCGTCACGTCGCGCGCCGGTGCGCCGTTGTTTGGTTTCTGCAACCTGAGGTCCAGGGGCTTGAGGGTGGAGGCTACCAGCTTTTCGGTCTCGCGCACCGACAATCGCTTATTAATGATTTGATTGGCGAGCGTGATCTGGTTGGCGCCGTCGACGGGTAGCAACGCGCGCGCGTGCCCCATGTCGAGATCGCCCGCCATCAGCATGGTCTGTACCGGCTGGGCGAGGTTCAGCAGACGCAGCAGGTTGGATACCGCGCTGCGCGAGCGCCCTACCGATTCCGCCGCCTGCTCGTGCGTGAAATTGAACTCGCGCACCAGGCGCATGATGCCTTGCGCTTCTTCCAGCGGATTGAGGTCTTCGCGCTGGATATTCTCGATGAGCGCCATCGCGGCGGCGGCTTCGTCTGCCACGTCCTTGACCAGCACCGGCACCTCGTCGAGCCCGGCGATCTTGGAGGCGCGGAAGCGCCGCTCCCCGGCAATGATCTCGTAGCGATCCGGCTCGGCCACGCGGCGCACCAGGATGGGCTGCATCAGACCCTGGGAGCGGATGCTCGCGGCCAACTCCTGCAACGCACCCTCATCCATGCGCGTGCGCGGCTGGTACTTGCCGGGCTGGAGCTGGTCCAGACGCAGCACCGAAGGCGCGCCCTCCTGCTTGACGGCATCGACAATTTCGGCCGGCCCACCCAGCAGGGCTTCCAGTCCGCGGCCCAGGCCCTTCTTCTTCACGGTGCTCATCTCGGTATCCTGTATACGTGAATCTCAGGCCCGGCGCTTAGCCGAGTTGCTTGACGCGCGCGATCATTTCCGCGCCGAAGTCGAGGTAAGCCTTGGCGCCCTTGGAGGACGGATCGAAGGCCACGCCGGGTACGCCGTAGGACGGTGCTTCCGCCAGCCGCACATTGCGCGGAATGACGGTCTTGAACACCTTGTCGCCGAAATGCGACTCAAGCTGGGCTGACACCTGCTGCTGCAATGTCACACGTGGATCAAACATCACACGAAGCAAGCCGATCACCTTCAGGTCGCGATTGAGGTTGGCGTGCACCTGCTTGATGGTGTTGACGAGATCGGACAGCCCTTCCAGCGCGAAGTACTCGCATTGCATCGGCACGATTACGCCGTTGGCGGCGCAGAGGCCGTTGAGGGTCAGCAGGGAGAGCGAGGGTGGGCAATCGATCAGCACGAAATCGTACTCGTCATCGACTTCGGCAAGGGCGTTCTTGAGCCGGCGCTCGCGCTGATCCAGCTCGACCAGCTCTACTTCCGCACCGGCCAGTTCACGGTTGGCAGGCAACACATCGTACTTGCCGGACTCGGAGTGCTGGCGCGCCTGTTTCACCGTAGATAGCCCGACCAGCACCTGATAGACGCTGTGTTCGAGCGACTGCTTGTCGATGCCGGATCCCATCGAGGCGTTGCCCTGGGGATCGAGGTCGACGAGCAGCACGCGCTGGTCCTGTGCCGCCAGCCCGGCGGCAAGGTTCACCGTGGTGGTGGTCTTGCCGACGCCGCCCTTCTGGTTTGCGATCACGAATACCTTGGCCATAAGCTCCTGCTGCTCCTGCTTGATTTCAACCTGCCGGGGGTGGGCGCCGGCGACAACCACCGGCCGGGTCAGCGGCGCGACAGCACCACCAGGTGACGCTCTGCGTCCAGCTCCGGCACGGTCAGGCGCGGGATTGCCTCGACCTGCCACTGTGCCATCAGCCCGGCCGCTTCCATGCGATCGATCTCGGGCTGGGGATAAACGCCCTTCATTGCTATCAGCTTGCCGCCCGGCGCCAGCAGGTGGCCGGCGAGCGAGACGAAATCGCTCAACTCTGCAAATGCGCGCGAGGTGATCACCGCATAGCCCTTGTTGTCCTCCAGCTTCTCGACCGGCCCCCAATGGGCAGCGGAATTGGACAATCCGAGCTGTGCCCGACACTGCGTGAGGAAGGCTGTCTTCTTTTGCACGATGTCGACCATCAGTACCGATACATCGGGACAGGCGATGGCAAGCGGCAGGCCGGGCATGCCGCCGCCCGAACCCACGTCGAGCACCCGGCGGCGCGCGCCCTCCTCCACCACGGCGGCGCGCGCCGCCTCCGCCAACGCCGGCACAGCGGCCAGCGAATCCAGCAKGTGGTGGGTGAGCATCTCGTCAGGATGACGGATGGCGGTCAGGTTATAGACGCCGTTCCATTTGCGCAGCAGCGCGAGGTAGGCAAACAACTGGTCTATCTGTGGCGCGGAGAGAGCCAGCCCGATGGCGGACAGGCCGGCTTCCAGCCGACGGCGCTGGTCGGCATCGTCCACGGCGGTGTAACGTTGGTTCCTCACTCAGGCGGCCTCTTGGCTGGAGCCGGACTTGGTACGCCCCATGCCCTTTTTCTTCAGATGGACCAGCAACAGTGAAATCGCCGCCGGCGTCACGCCGGAAATACGCGATGCCTGGCCGAGTGTCTCCGGGCGGTGCTGGTTCAGTTTCTGGCCGACCTCAATGCCCAGGCCGCGCACTTCGGTGTAATCGAAGTCTTCTGGCAAGCGGGTGGATTCGTTGGCTTCCAGCTTATCCACCTCCGCAGCCTGGCGTGCGATGTAGCCGTGATACTTGATGCCGATCTCGATCTGCTCGCAAATCTGCTCGACCAGCAGGGGATCGGTATCCAGCGGCTGGGCCGGCGCGAACTTGCCATCCTGCAGTGCCATCAGTGCGTCGTACGTAACGGCCGGACGGCGCAGCAGGTCGGCGAGGTTGTACTCGCGCTCGATCGCCTTGCCGAGCAGCGGCACCGCATCCGCCTCGGGCAGCAGGCTCGGATTGACCCAGGTCCCCTTCAATCGCTCTGTTTCACGTGAAACAGCATCGCGTTTCCGGTTAAATGCATCCCAGCGCACATCGTCGACAACGCCAAGCGCCCGACCAGCCTCGGTCAATCGCATATCGGCATTATCTTCGCGCAGGCTCAAACGGAACTCCGCGCGGCTGGTGAACATTCGGTACGGTTCCGAGACCCCGCGGGTGATCAGATCGTCGACCAGAACCCCAAGATAGGCCTGGTCCCGCCGGGGAGTCCAGGCTTCGCGCTCCTTCACGAAGCACCCGGCATTGATACCGGCCAGCAGGCCTTGGGCCGCCGCCTCCTCGTAGCCGGTGGTGCCGTTGATCTGCCCCGCGAAGAACAGGCCGCGGATCGCCTTGGACTCCAGGGAGGCCTTCAGGGCACGCGGATCGAAGTAGTCGTACTCGATGGCGTAGCCAGGGCGCAGGATATGCGCGTTCTCCATGCCACGGATCGAATGCACCAAGGCGAGTTGCACGTCGAACGGCAGGCTGGTTGAGATCCCGTTGGGATAGAACTCGTTGGTCGTCAGCCCTTCCGGCTCCAGGAAAATCTGGTGGCTGTCCTTGCTGGCGAAGCGGTGGATCTTGTCTTCAATGCTGGGGCAGTAGCGCGGCCCTACCCCCTCGATCACGCCGGTGTACATCGGCGAACGATCGAGGCCGCCACGGATAATATCGTGGGTACGGCTATTGGTATGCGTGATCCAGCACGGCAATTGCTGCGGGTGCTGTTCGGCACGGCCCAGGAAGGAGAACACAGGCACCGGGTCGAGATCGCCGGGCTGCTCCTCCATCACGGAGAAGTCGATGGTGCGGCCATCAATGCGCGGCGGCGTACCGGTCTTCAAGCGGCCCTGAGGCAGCTTGAGTTCCTTCAGCCGCGCGGACAGCGATACCGACGCAGGATCGCCTGCACGTCCGCCGGTGTAGTTATCCAGCCCCACGTGAATCTTGCCGTCGAGGAAGGTGCCGGCGGTCAGCACAACCGCGCGCGCGCGGAACGTAATGCCAACCTGAGTGACGGCACCGACCACGCGGTCTCCCTCCACCACGAGGTCATCCACGGCCTGCTGGAACAGCATGAGGTTCGGCTGGTTTTCCAGCCGGGTACGGATCGCCTTGCGATACAGCACGCGGTCGGCCTGAGCACGGGTGGCGCGAACGGCCGGGCCCTTGCTGGAATTCAGGATGCGGAACTGAATGCCCGACTCGTCCGTGGCAGCCGCCATGGCACCACCCATTGCGTCCACTTCCTTGACGAGATGGCCCTTGCCAATGCCGCCGATCGACGGATTGCAACTCATCTGGCCAAGGGTCTCGATGTTATGGCTCAGCAGCAGCGTCTGGCAGCCCATACGAGCCGCGGCGAGCGCGGCTTCCGTGCCGGCGTGGCCGCCGCCGACAACAATGACATCGAATTCTTTTGGGTAAAGCATGGAGGCGCCTCCTCCGGGAGGCTGGCGGGAAATGAATCGGGATGCCGAATTATAGCGGCATTCGCTGTGGCGTCCCTGCGCCGCGGCATGTTTCACGTGAAACATGCCGCATGAATAACTCGGGTGTGTTCCACGTGAAACAAAAAAAGCCGGGCGCGATGGCCCGGCTTGGATACTGACTGGATTAACGTCTACGCATCATGCCCCGCCCTGCTCTCGCAAGTAGCTGGCAATGCGTTCGACCAGTCGGCCGAGATCCGCCTGAACCTGGCCGAACCCGGTGCTGCGCTCGCGCGTTGCCTCATCCATATACAGCGGTCGGCGAATCTCGATCTGCAAGCTGTTGCGCCGCTCGGCGGGGCGCCCAATTTGCGCTATCAGTTGCACGCCCTTGTACGGATCGTTACGCGCCACCGTATAGCCGAGCGCCCGCAATTCGGATTCCACTAGTGCGACGAAATCCGGCTCGCAGGTCGTGCCGTCGCGATCGCCCAGCACGAAGTCCGCCAGTGGACGCGGACTCTGGATCTTGAGCCGCTCATAGGCGTTGTTCGGCATCGAGTGCAGGTTCAGATGCCAGACCGCACCGAAGCGCTGGTAGGCCTCCTCCACCGCCGCCGATAGTGCCTGATGGTAAGGGCGGTAGTATCGATCAATCCGGCCGCGTACCTCTTGCAGCGAGAGCTTGCGGTCGTAGATCCGTGTGGCCGCATCCACATTGCGCCAGATCAGTCCATAGCCCAGGCGCGTCTTTTCACCTGGCGCCAGCGGCTCAGGCCAGGCGCCATCCAGCAGTTCAGGATCCAGATCGTCTAACATACGATTGGGATCGATATAGACGCGGGGGAAATTCGCAGCAATCAGCGTGCCGCCGATCCGCGGCACGGCTTCCCACAGCGATTCCACGTGGGTGTCCTCGCCGCTCCGAAGGCGCTGCCGCGGGATGGCCGCACCGAAGTCCTGCGGGTAGCACGTGCCGCTGTGCGGCGAATCGCAAACCAGCGGCAAGGCCTGAGCCTGCGGCGCGGACTGGACAAAGGGTTCGAAGCTATCATTCATGCAATCGATCCAGTTTGATATTGGCGGCCTTGGCGACGCGCGCATAGCGCGTCATGGCCTGCTGGATCTGCACCTTGAAGCCATCCGGCGTGGTCGGCACGAGCGTGCCGCCGGACTCTTCCACCTTGCGCTTGAACTCCGGGTTCTGCATGGCCTTGTGGATGGCGCTGTTGAGCTTCTCGACAATAGCCGGCGGCGTGCCCGCGGGTGCCACGATGCCGAACCAGCCGCCATCCCCCATCTCCTTGTAGCCCAGTTCCGCGTAGGTCGGCACGTTGAGCAACTGCGGTGAACGAACTGCGCCCAGCACAGCGAGCGCGCGCAGCCGGCCGGATTTCACGTGGGGCAGCGTGGACGACAGGTTGTCGGTGATCGCATTGACCTGCCCCGCCACCGCATCGTTGAGTGCCAGGCCGGCGCCCTTGTAAGGTACGTGCAGCAGGTCGATCTTGGCCAGCATCATGAAGTTCTCGATATTCACATGGCCCAGCGAACCCGCGCCCGGTGAAGCGAAACTGTACTTGCCGGGGTTGGCACGGACCAGGGCAACGAACTCCTGCATGGTCTTGGCCGGCACGCTCGGATGCACGGCGAACACACTGGGGATCGCCACCACATTGGTGACTGGCGCGAAATCCTTGATCGGGTCGTAATTCAGCTTGGGGTACACGGCCGGGTTGGAACCGTGCGTGCTGACGGTAGCCATGCCGATGGTATATCCATCCGGAGCCGCGCGCGCGACCTGCTCCATGCCAAGCGAGCCGCCGGCACCGCCCTTGTTCTCCACCACGATCGACTGGCCCAGTTCACGGCCGCCGAACTCCGCCACCAGGCGCGCCGACAGGTCAGTCGAACCGCCCGCGGCAAAAGGTACGACCAGGCGGATCGGGCGGTTCGGATAGTTGGCCTGCGCGAACGCGCCGCCAGCGGCAGAGAGGCTGGCGCATGCCGCCAGGCAGGACAGGACAAAATGCCGGCGCGGCAAACTGGCTCGGATCATGGGGTTTTCTCCTTGGAGTTATATGGGAAGGTGGCCAAGTGTCGGCAGTTTACCGGGTCCGCACAAACGACTATATTGCACGGTTGCATTACCAAAGCTCATTCTCGGCTCCGCCCTCCCCCAATGCGGCTACGCTCGCCCTCGATGTCCGAACTGCATGCCTTTGCCGCCGCCGCGCGGCTGGGCAGCTTTACGCGTGCGGCCGAGGATCTGTGTGTCACCCAGGGGGCGATCAGCCGCGCCATTGCCCGTCTCGAATCGCACTTTGGCCAGCCCCTTCTCCAGCGCAATGCGCATCGCCTGACCCTGACGGATGCCGGCCGGCAACTGCTCGACTCGGTGGCCGGCCCGCTGGCAGCCATTGAGCACGCCAGCGCCGCCCTGCTCTCTCGCGACCGTCAGCATCACCTCACGCTGTCCGCGGTGCCCACGCTGGCCAGCGTATGGCTGATACCAAGGCTGCCGGATTTCCACCGTCGCTACCCCGAGATCCGCCTGGACTTTGTGCCGTACCGGCGCAACGAGGATTTCACAGGCCCGGCGCCGGATGCTGCAATCCTGGCCGGCACCCCGGACCGCTGGCCAAGCCTGCAATGCGACTACGTGATCGGCAGCGAGATGGTACCCATCTGTCATCCCGACCGGGCCCGCGCCCGCCATGAGGCTGGACGATGGTCCGAGCCGGCAGAACTGCTGCAAGAACCCTTGCTCTACCACACCACCGCCCCTGCCAACTGGCAACACTGGCTGTATGCGGCAGGCGTACCCAGTGCTGCGCCGGCGCTTGCCACGGGCTTCGACCAGGTCTCGATTCTGGTCCAGGCGGTCAAGGCGGACATGGGGGTGGCCGTACTGCAGCGCTGTCTGGTACGGGATGAGATTGCCGCGGGGCTCGTGGTGGCGCCGTTCGATTTGCCGATCAGGCTGACGCGGGGGTACTTTCTGTGTGCGCCGAGGGAGAGGCGGGACCATCCCGCATTTGCCAAGTTTCGTGCGTGGCTACTTGGCATGGCGGCGCATGATCCCGACGTGCTGCAGGCCAATCAGGAAAATTCACCAGACAAATAACAGAAGGAAAAATTCTGTAAATTATTTTTGTTCGCCGAATAGTCACTCGCCTCTTGGTACGCGGATATCTACACAACGAATTGATCGCCAATTCGTATATGCATTTACATTCTTTCCATAGATATATAGCGTACCTATCGCTGCGCTAACCATGGATCAAGAACGCATCTGTGGGGTCCGGCTTCTTGCCATCCAATCCACAAATAGTAATGACTGGAAATGCCAGTTATTATTCGTCGTATAAATTCCGWCAATCAATAAGGCCTAGGCCGCCTTCTTCGCCAGCCCCAGATACGTCTCGATCACCTTCGGATTCGCCGCCAGCTCCGCCGCCGGCCCCTCCATCGCCATGTCCCCCGTCTCGATCACATACCCATAGTCCGCCACCTGCAGCGCCGCGCGTGCGTTCTGCTCGATCAGCAGTGTCGCCACACCGGTCTTGCGCAGGTCGTTGATGATGTGGAAGATTTCCTTCACGATCAGCGGCGCCAGCCCGAGGCTTG
>NZ_JBFTLX010000274.1:0-8987 GCF_056396665.1 Cupriavidus sp. 05T313
CCACGGTAGGCACCTTCAACCTCGACGTGCACCTGCCTGCCGACCAGAAAGGCACGCATATGTCGCGCTTCGTCGCCTTGCTCGAGGAAGAACGCGAGCCGCTCGAACTGGCGACCTTCCGTTCGCTGCTGGACAAGATGCTGGTCAAGCTGGAGGCCGAGGCCGGGCGCATCGAAGTCACCTTCCCCTATTTCATCAACAAGATCGCGCCGGTGTCGGGCGTGCAATCGCTGATGGACTACGAAGTCACGCTGATCGGTGAAGTGCGCGGCGGTGCCACCAAGGTCTTCCTGAAGGCCCTGGTGCCGGTCACCAGCCTGTGCCCGTGCTCGAAGAAGATCTCGCAGTACGGCGCGCACAACCAGCGCTCGCATATCACCATGAATGTCGAGCTGGCGGGCGACCTGCCCGTGGAGGCGCTGGTGCGCATGGCCGAGGAAGAAGCCTCGTGCGAGTTGTGGGGCCTGCTCAAGCGTCCGGACGAGAAGTTCGTCACCGAGCGCGCTTACGAGAATCCCAAGTTCGTCGAGGACCTGGTGCGCGACATCGCCATGCGCCTGAATGCGGACGATCGCATCGTGGCGTATGTGCTGGAGGCCGAGAATTTCGAGTCCATCCACAACCACAGCGCTTATGCCGTGATCGAGCGCGACAAGCGCACGGTGCGGTAAGCCGGCGCTTCAGCCAACAAGAAAGCCACCGCGAAGGTGGCTTTTTTGTTGGCTTAGCGGCGGAAGACTAGCGTGCCGGCAGGCGAATATCCGACAGTTCCCAGCGCGGCGTCACGCCGTAGCCGTAGCTGTGCTGCGCCAGTTCGGGCGCGGCCTGCAGCCGCATCGCGCCGGCAAAGGCGATCATGGCCCCGTTGTCGGTACAGAAGGCCAGGTCCGGGTAGTAGACCTGGATCTTCTTCTGCGCGCCCAGCTGGTCCAGGCGCTCGCGCAGCTGCCGGTTGGCGCCCACGCCGCCGGCCACCACCAGCCGGCGATGCCCGGTCTGCTTGAGCGCTGCCATGGACTTGGCCGCCAGCACGTCGACGATGGCGTCGACAAAGGAGCGCGCCAGATTGGCCCGGTCCTGCTCGCAAACGTTGCCCAGCTTGCGGGTTTGCGTCAGCACCGCCGTCTTGAGGCCGGCGAAGGAGAAATCGAGATTGCCCGAATGCAGCATCGGGCGGGGCAGGGCATATGCGCCGGGCGCGCCGAACTCGGCCAGCCGCGATACCTCGGGGCCGCCAGGGTAGCTCAGGCCCAGCAGCTTGGCGGTCTTGTCGAAGGCCTCGCCGGCGGCATCGTCCAGCGTTTCGCCCAGCAAGGCGTAGTCGCCGATGCCGCGCACTTCCATCAACTGCGTGTGCCCGCCGGAAACCAGCAGGGCCACGAAAGGGAACGGCGGCGGATCGCGCGTCAGCAGCGGCGACAGCAGGTGGCCCTCGAGATGGTGCACGCCCAGCATCGGCACGTTCAGGGCAAAGCCCAGGGCGTTGGCCACCGACGCGCCCACCAGCAATGCGCCGGCCAGGCCGGGCCCCTGCGTGAAGGCGATCGCATCGATGTCCTTACGGGTGCGGCCGGCTTCGTCGAGTATCTGCCGCAGCAGTGGCAGCACGCGGCGGATGTGGTCGCGGGAGGYGAGTTCAGGCACGACGCCGCCGTAGTCGCGATGCATGGCGATCTGCGAGTGCAGGGCGTGGGTGAGCAGCCCGGCCTCGGTGTCATAAAGGGCGAGGCCGGTTTCGTCGCAGGAAGATTCGATGCCAAGGACAAGCATGGGGGGAAGCTAAGGCCGGTACCAAAGGAAGCCGGCAAATCAAGGGGTTGGCGCGGGCGGCGGACCATCGGACCGGCAGCCTGGCGTGAGGCCAGCAGGGTAGCACAGCGGCGATTGCCCTGCTTTTCGCTACAATCGCCGCTTCTTCAGCGGGCATTCAGTAGGCAAGAAAAACATGGGCAGCAAGCAGACCGCACAGACCGGCCACGCTGGCGCGCGCGCAGGGCGCTTCGATGTGGCAGTGCTTGGCGCCGGGGCCGCCGGCATGATGTGCGCCGCCGTGGCGGGCCAGGGCGGTGCCAGCGTGGTGCTGATCGACCATGCCACGAAGCTGGCAGAGAAAATCCGCATTTCGGGCGGCGGGCGCTGCAATTTCACCAACCTGCAGGCCGGGCCCGCCAATTACCTGTCTGGTAATCCGCACTTCTGCCGTTCGGCGCTGGCGCGCTATACACCGCAGGACTTCCTCGACCTGATGCGGCGCCATGAGATCGACTGGCACGAGAAGCACCGCGGCCAGCTCTTCTGCAACGATAGCGCCGAGCAGGTGATCGAGATGCTGCGCGCCGAATGCGGCGCCGGCGGCGTGCACTGGCGCACCGGCTGCAGCGTGGACGAGGTCAGGCGCGAAGGCGACGATTTCCTGCTGATGACGGCGAATGGGCCAATCCGCGCCGGCGCGCTGGTGGTGGCCACCGGAGGACTTTCCATTCCCAAGATCGGCGCCACCGACCTGGGCTACCGCGTCGCCCGCCAGTTCGGCCTGGGCGTGGTCGAGACGCGCCCGGCGCTGGTGCCGCTCACCTTCGACGGACAGGGCTGGGCGCCATTCGCGCCGCTGGCCGGCGTATCGATGGAAGTCGATATCGCTACGGGCGGCGGCAAGACGGCCGGCGCTTTCCGTGAGGACTTGCTGTGGACCCATCGCGGTTTGTCCGGTCCCGCCGTGCTGCAGATTTCCAGCTTCTGGCGGCCGGGCACGCCCATCGCCATCGACCTGTTCGACGGCAACGACGCAAGTGAGTGGCTGCTTGCGCAAAAGGGCAGCAGCCGCAAGCACCTGGCCAACCTGCTGGCCGAACGCCTGCCGGCCCGCCTGGCCGATGCCTGGTGCGCCGCTGCCGGCCTGAACGGCGCGCAGCCCCTGCATGATATGCCGGACAAGGCACTGCGCCGGCTCGGGGCCGCGCTGAATAGCTGGGAGTTGATCCCGGCGGGGACCGAGGGCTATCGCAAGGCCGAGGTCACGCTCGGCGGGGTGGATACCCGGGCCCTGTCATCGGCCACCATGATGGCCCGGACGGTGCCCAACCTGTACTTCATCGGCGAGGTGGTCGATGTGACCGGCTGGCTGGGTGGCTACAACTTCCAGTGGGCCTGGGCATCGGGCGTGGCTGCCGGCCAGGCCGTTGCGGAAAACGCACGCGCCGCGACGGCGGGAGTGRCCTAGGCGGCACGGCGGAAAATTTGCGCCACGCGGGCTTGACAGTGTGTGTGCTACACTTGTAGCTTTCGTAAAACCGCCAACAGCTGCTACATATTTCAGCAAGATGACCACGATCCACCTCAAAGAAAACGAGCCGTTTGAAGTCGCCATGCGTCGTTTCAAGCGCACCATCGAAAAGAACGGCTTGATTACTGAATTGCGGGCACGTGAGTTTTACGAAAAGCCGACGGCCGAGCGCAAGCGCAAGAAGGCCGCCGCCGAGAAGCGCCACTACAAGCGCATCCGCAGCCAGATGCTGCCGAAGAAGCTGTACTGAACGCACCCTTCGCTTCTGCATCAAAACCCGCTGTGGGCAAGGCTCCGGCGGGTTTTTGCATTGGCGGTCCGACGGCCGGCGCGTTTCGCCCGGCCGGCAATGTCCCGCCCACACTTTCCTGGAAAAATTGCCATGTCCCTCAAAGCCCGTATCACTGATGACATGAAGGCCGCCATGCGGGCCCGCGAAACCGATCGCCTCGGCACCATCCGGCTGCTGCTGGCGGCCATCAAGCAAAAGGAAGTGGACGAGCGCATCGAACTCGACGACACCGCCGTGCTGGCCGTGATCGAAAAGCTGGTCAAGCAGCGCAAGGACTCCCTCTCGCAGTTCACGCAAGCCGGCCGCATCGACCTGGCGGACAAGGAAAGCGCTGAAATCGAGGTGCTCAAGGTCTATATGCCCGCCGCGCTGTCGGAGGCCGAAATTGCCGCGGAAGTACAGGCCGCAGTCGCGGAGAGCGGCGCCGCCGGTCCGCAGGACATGGGCAAGGTCATGGCGGTGCTCAAGGCCAAGCTGGCCGGCCGCGCCGACATGACTGCCGTGTCGGGGCTGGTCAAGGCCGCCCTGACGGCGCGCTGAGCTAGCTCTGGCAGCCGCTGGATCGGGGCCAGTCGCCGCCGATCCGGCTTTTTGCTGGAAGTGCGTCTTAAAACGCTTTTGATCCGACACCCCTCGCCGGCCCTGGCTGCAATCCGTTGCGTCTGCACTACAATGTAGTGTTGTAGAGCCGGAAAGCGCAGTGCCGGTCACGCATTCACAATATTGCCGCCCGCTGCAACGGGCGGTTTGGCCAGAGGACGACAAGCCGGGTGATTCCGCAATCCTTCATTCAGGACCTGCTCAACCGTGTCGACATAGTCGATGTGGTGGGCAAGTACGTGCAGTTGAAGAAGGGCGGCGCCAACTTCATGGGCCTTTGCCCCTTCCACAACGAGAAGTCGCCGTCCTTTACCGTCTCGCCGACCAAGCAGTTCTACCACTGCTTCGGGTGCGGCGCGCATGGCTCGGCCATCGGCTTCCTGATGGAGTACTCCGGGCAGTCCTACCCCGACGCGGTGCGCGAACTGGCGCAATCGGTCGGCCTGTCCGTGCCCGAGGACCGCGACCGGCTGCCGCCGGCACAGCGCGCCGAACAGCAGGCGCGCTCGCTCGCGCTCACCGACGCCATGACGCGCGCCACCGAGTTCTACCGGCGGCAACTGCGCAGCGCGCCCCAGGCGATCCAGTACCTCAAGGGCCGCGGCCTGACCGGCGAGATCGCGGCGCAATTCGGGCTGGGCTATGCGCCTGACGACTGGCAGGGGCTGGAATCGGTGTTCGGCAGCTATCGCGACGACGCCATCGCCGGCCCGCTGGTGGAAGCCGGCCTGATGATCGAAAGCGCCGAGAAGCGCGACGCCGACGGCAAGCCGCGCCGCTACGACCGCTTCCGCGACCGCATCATGTTTCCCATCCGCAATGCCAAGGGCCAGGTGATTGGCTTCGGCGGCCGGGTGATGGGGCAGGGTGAACCGAAGTACCTGAACTCGCCGGAAACCCCGCTGTTCAGCAAGGGTACCGAGCTATATGGCTTATTCGAGGCACGCCATGCGATCCGGGAAACCGGCTACGTTCTGGTGGTCGAAGGCTATATGGACGTCGTGGCACTGGCTCAGCTGGGCTTTGCCAACGCCGTGGCCACGCTGGGCACGGCCTGCACCCCCGTGCACGTGCAAAAGCTGTTGCGGCAGACCGACGCCGTGGTGTTCTCGTTCGACGGCGACGCCGCCGGGCGGCGCGCGGCGCGCCGGGCGCTGGAGGCATGCCTGCCCTATGTGGCGGATAACAAAACCATCCGCTTCCTGTTCCTGCCGACCGAGCACGATCCGGACAGCTATGTGCGTGAGCAGGGTACCGATGCCTTCGCCGCCCAGGTGCGCGACGCCATGCCACTCTCGCGCTTCCTGTTGCAGGTGGTGACGGAAGGCCAGGAGCTGCGCCAGCCAGAGGGCCGCGCCCGCGCTCAATACGAGGCCAAGCCATTGCTGCAGGCCATGCCCAGCGGCGGCCTGCGCCTGCAGATCGTGCGCGAACTGGCCGACGCTACCGGCACCACGCCTGCCGAGATCGAGGCGGTCTGCGGGCTGGCCAGCGACCCGGCGCGGGTCGGCCGCTTTGCCCAGCCGCGGCCGCGCACCAAGCGTCAGGCGCCCACGGGGCTGGAGCAGCGTGTGCTGCAATTGCTGATGTGCTATCCGCAGCTCTCCGGACGGCTCGACGCCGATAGCCGCGCGCTACTGCTGGAGGATGAACAAGCCGATGCCGAGGTGCTGTCGCACCTGGTGTCCGCGTGCGACGAGTTACAGGGTGAAGTGAATTTCGCGGCCTTTAGCGAGCATCTGGCGCAGTCGCCGTATGCCGAGGTCTACGCCAATGTGCGTGCGGCGGTACTGCGCGAAGAGATCGACGAGGAACCGGCGGAGCAGGAATTCGACGCGGCCATCGCCAAGCTGCTGGCGGGGCCGTTGCAGCGGGAACTCGCCAGCCTGCAGCAGTCGGTGGTAATGGGTACGGCGGACGAGGCTGGCAAGAGCCGGATGCGATGGCTGGTCAGCGAGATCAACCGCCGGCGCCAGTTAGGTTGACCGTCCGGTAGGTCGGTCAAGGCTTGTGGTGACAAATAGGTGAAGGTTTAGCTTGACCTTGTTGAGCTTAAGCCTTGATTTATCAGGTGAAATCCTCACCTGTTGGGAAGCCGGCTAATTGCGACGTGCTACAATAGCCGGTTTGGATAGCGAAATCTTTCTCTCCCGTTCTGGTGAAAGTGAGCGTGCCAATGGCAAAGGCCAAAGCAACCGAAAAGGTTCCCACTAATGCTCCCCAATCAGGGAGCGGCAAGGCGTCCGCGAAGACATCGGCGGCTGCGAAGACAGCCGCGTCAGTCAAGACGCCAGCCCAGCCTGTGCCAGCTAAGACTGCTCGAAGCGCCAAGGCGCCCGCAGCGTCCACCACCACCGGGACTCGCATATCCGAGAACTTGAGGCCCTCGACTTCGGCACGCGAGAGCGGCGATAGCGCCAATACAAGCGGCAAGAACGCCGCGTCTGTACCTGTGAAAGGCAAGAGTATTACCGTGGCGAAACAGCAGAATACCGAAGTCGAGAGCAAGCGAACGGCAGCGGCCAGCGCCAAGACGGGAGACGCCAAGTCAGGCGCGCCCGCGTCCGAGGACACGCCGGTTGCCACAACTTCCGCCCCCGTTGCATCCGAGCGTCCCGCCGCTCCGGCAGTCAAGCCGGAGCCGAAGAAGCGTGGCCGCAAGCCCAAGGCCGGATCGCAGCACGACGACAGCACTACAGACGACGTGACTGAAGAGCTTTACGAAGACGAGATCCCCGCCGCAGCGCCCGCGGCCGCCCCCAAGTCCGAAAAGCAGAAGGCTCGCGACCGCAAGGCCAAGGAAAAGGCTCTGCTCAAGGAGTTCGCCTCGACCCAGCAGGGCACCGAGGAAGAACTGGAGGTGCGCCGCCAGAAGCTCAAGGCGCTGATCAAGCTGGGCAAGTCACGCGGTTACCTGACGTACGCGGAGATCAACGATCACCTGCCGGACGACATGGTCGATTCGGAAACGATCGACACCCTGGTCGCCACACTGAACGACATCGGCATCGCCGTCTACGAGCAGGCGCCGGACGCGGAAACGCTGCTGCTCAACGACAATGCCCCGTCCGCCACCAGCGAGGAAGAAGCCGAGGAAGAAGCTGAGGCCGCGCTTTCCACGGTGGACTCCGAGTTCGGCCGCACCACCGATCCCGTGCGCATGTACATGCGCGAGATGGGCACGGTGGAGCTGCTCACGCGCGAAGGCGAAATCGAAATCGCCAAGCGCATCGAAGCCGGCCTGAAAGACATGGTGATGGCGATCTCGGCGTGCCCGGTCACGATCTCCGAGATCCTGGCCCTGGCCGAACGCGTTGCCAGCGACGAGATCAAGATCGACGAGTTCGTCGATGGCCTGATCGACCCCAACGCCGAGGATGTTCCCGTGGCGCCGCCGGCGCCTGTTGCCGCGCCAGTGGCCGAGGAAGACGACGAGGAGTCGGACGATGAAGAGTCCGACGAAGACGAGGACGACGATGCCGGTGGCCTGGCTGCCTCCGCGCGCCAGCTTGAAGAACTGAAGCAGGGCGCTCTGGAAAAATTCCGCGTCATCGCCGAGCAGTTCGACAAGATGCGCCGCTCGTTCGAGAAGGAGGGCTACAAGTCCAAGGCCTACGTCAAGGCCCAGGAAGCCATCCAGAACGAACTGATGACCATCCGCTTCACCGCGCGCAACGTCGAACGCCTGTGCGACACGCTGCGTGGCCAGGTGGACGAAGTGCGCAAGCTTGAGCGCTCCATCCTGAAGATCGTGGTGGACAAGTGCGGCATGCCGCGCGCCGACTTCGTCGCCCGCTTCCCGGGTAACGAAACCAACCTCGAGTGGATCGACACGATCATCGCCGACAGCAAGCCGTACAGCGTCACCGTCGAGCGCAATGTGCCGGCCGTGCGTGAACTGCAGCAAAAGCTGATCGACCTGCAGTTGCGCGTGGTGCTGCCGCTGAAGGAGCTCAAGGACGTCAACCGCAAGATGAGCGAGGGCGAGAAGCGCGCCCGCGAAGCCAAGCGCGAGATGACCGAGGCCAACCTGCGCCTGGTGATCTCGATCGCCAAGAAATACACCAATCGCGGCCTGCAGTTCCTCGATCTGATCCAGGAAGGCAACATCGGGCTGATGAAGGCGGTGGACAAGTTCGAATACCGCCGCGGCTACAAGTTCTCSACCTACGCCACSTGGTGGATCCGCCAGGCCATCACCCGTKCSATSGCSGAYCAGGCSCGCACCATCCGTATYCCGGTGCACATGATCGAAACGATCAACAAGATGAACCGCATCTCGCGCCAGATCCTGCAGGAAACCGGCAACGAACCGGATCCGGCAACGCTGGCCGAGAAGATGGAGATGCCGGAAGACAAGATCCGCAAGATCATGAAGATCGCGAAGGAGCCGATCTCCATGGAAACGCCGATCGGCGACGACGACGACTCCCATCTGGGCGACTTCATCGAAGACACCAACACGCTGGCCCCGGCCGAAGCAGCGCTGCACGGCTCCATGCGCGACGTCGTCAAGGACGTGCTGGACTCGCTCACGCCGCGCGAAGCCAAGGTGCTGCGCATGCGTTTCGGCATCGAAATGAGCACCGATCACACGCTGGAAGAAGTCGGCAAGCAGTTCGACGTCACCCGCGAACGGATCCGCCAGATAGAAGCCAAGGCACTGCGAAAGCTGCGCCATCCGAGCCGCTCTGATAAGCTTAAGAGTTTCCTCGAAGGTAGTTGATCGGTATCATGCCGGTCTGACTTTCCTGGGCCTCTAGCTCATGCCTGGTTAGAGCAGCGGACTCATAATCCGTTGGTGCCGTGTTC
>NZ_JBFTLX010000275.1:0-8964 GCF_056396665.1 Cupriavidus sp. 05T313
GTCATCCGCCGCCCGCTCCGCCGTGCGTCGGGGTGGGGGATGCTGCCAGGCTATTGATTGGAAAGGGATTTTCCTGTGGCCAGGTATCGGTGGGACCAGGCGCCCGGTGGATTTCCTCGGCCGCGATGGCAATCAGGGCGCCGGCTGCGGCGCTGAGCGGCCGCAGCGGGTGGCTGACCGTGCCGGGGCAGCCCATGGCGCCCCGATCCGCAGCGGTGTGTGTGACTGAGGGGCGCTCAGGAGCCTCGGCAGGCTGGCGGGAATACGCACCAGCCGCCGTCCCGGTGCCGGAAGAAGAAGATGGCGAGCGAGCCGGCGGGGCGGTTGACTTGCGCGCGCACACACCCGCCCGATATGCCGGGCGGGTGCACGCGGGTGATCATGGCGTCGCCCGTGGACCCCAGCCACTTGTGGACCAAGGCGCGTAGCGACGTGGCGGCCGATTGCATTTCACACTCCTTCGGTTCTTGCGACCCACCTGCGACCTTTTGGCCGGGGCTGGCCGGTACGTTTTTCATACCTGCAGTATGGTTCTTGCGCCCTGGCGGCGAAATCGGCCAAGACTGAAAACGATGTCCGACGGAGGGCAACAACCGTGTCCGTGGCGGGCTGGCCTGTGTCAGCGGATGCTGACACAGGCGGTAGCCGATCCGCCGTGCCGGGCCCGTTTCCTGTGCAATATTGGCCGCGTTCAGCCCAGGTCGCCGCCGCCTACCGGCAGGACCGTGCCCGTGATGTAGGAGGCCTCGTCGGACGCAAGGAACAGGATGGCGCGTACTTGTTCGTCGATGGTGCCGTAGCGGCGCATCAGGCTGGAGCCGATGGTCTGGTCAACGATCCCCTGATACCAGATGGCTTCCTGCGGGGTCTGCTCCGCCGTGTTGCGCGGCACTTTGCGCGGCGGCGCCTCGGTGCCGCCGGTGGCGACCGCGTTGACGCGGATGCCGTCCTGCGCATGCTCGAAGGCCAGGCTGGCGGTCAGGGAGTTGACGCCCCCCTTCGCGGCCGCATAAGGCACGCGGTGGATGCTGCGCGTGGCGATGGACGAGATATTGACGATCGTCCCCTGCCGGCGCCCGATCATGGCGGGCAGCACGGCGCGGCAGCACCAAAGGGTGGGGAACAGCGAGCGGCGGATCTCGGCTTCGATCTGCCCTTCCTCATATTCCTGGAAGGGCCTGGCCCAGATGGTGCCGCCCACGTTGTTGACGAGGATATCGATGCGGCCGTAGGCCTGCAGCGCGGCGCTGGCCATCTGGCAGGCGCCGGCGTAGGTTTCCAGGTCGGCCTCCACCGCCAGCGCCCGGCCGCCATTCGCGGCGATTTCCGCGGCGACCTCATGCACCAGTGGCGAGCGGTCGACCAGTACCAGGCTGCCGCCCTCGGCCGCCGCGGCGAGCGCCACGCCGCGTCCGATCCCTTGTGCCGCACCGGTGACGATGGCGGTTTTTCCGCTGAAGCGCGCGTTTGTGTTCATGGCGTATCCGTGATCCGTATTTTGTATTCCGTGAGAAGGTGGGTCAGGCAGCGTTGCTGGCCGAGAATTTCTCGTAGTGGAAGCTGGCCGGCGTCACGCCGCCGTTCTGCAGCCAGCCGCGCACCGCGTCCACCATGGCGACCGGGCCGCACAGATAGATGTCGACACGCCCGCCGTTGAGCCAGTCCGGCTCCACGTGCTGCGTCACATAGCCCTGGCGGGTATCGCTGCTGACCGGGTCGAGCACGCAGGTGCGGTACTCGAAGCCGGGGAGCCTGCGCTTTGCGTCGTCGAGTTGTTCCAGCGCCACGAGGTCGATCTCATGCGTCACGCCGTACACCAGGCGGACCGGATGCGGGCTGCCGTTCTCGGCCAGCACGTCCAGCATGGACAGGAAGGGCGCGATGCCGGTGCCGCCTGCCAGGAACAGCACAGGGCGGGTCACTTCGCGCAGGTAGAAGCTGCCATAGGGGCCGGCGAAGGAAATGGGCTGGCCGGGCTGCGCCTGCTTGCTCAGGAACTCGCTCATGCGGCCGTTGGGCACGTTGCGCACCACGAATGAAGCGTGCCTGGCGCCGGGGGCGGAGCTGAACGAGTACGAACGGGTCAGGCCGGTGCCCGGGATTTCCACGTTCACATACTGCCCTGCCAGGAAGGCCGGCACGGCGGTCTCGCCGAGGTCGATCGAGAACCCGATGGTGGAATCGGACAACTTGTCCACTGCCGCCAGCTTGCCCTGGTAGCTGGTTACGCCCGTCTTGCAGGCGGCCGACGATGCCGGCACCTTGATCACGCAATCCGAGCGCGGGCGCGTCTGGCACGCCAGCACGTAGCCCTTGGCCGCTTCTTCGGGCGTCAGCGCGTCTTCGATATAGCTCGACTCCGGCAGGTCGTACTCGCCGGATTCGCACAAGCCGCGGCAGGTGCCGCAGGCGCCGTCGCGACAGTCCAGCGGGATATTGATCTGCTGGCGGTAGGCGGCGTCGGACAGGGTTTCATTGGCGGCGCAGGTGATGAAGCGGGTGACGCCGTCTTCGAACTGCAAAGCGATGTTGTATTCCATGGCGTGATTCCTCCGGCGCGTCCGCTCAGATGTGATAGATGTCGATGACCTGGTTGATGTAGTCGTTTTTCAGCACGACGTACTTGTCCAGGATCTGCGGCCGCTCGCCGGCAAAGTCGATGACGTAGCGCGACATGCCGAAGTAGCTGTAGTTGGTCTTGTAGCGGTGGCTCAGCGTGTGCCAGTTGAAACGCACCGTGCAGACGCTGCCTTCCTGGCGCTCCAGCTCGACGTTGCTGAGGTTGTGGCTAGTGCGCGTGTCCGGCATGGTGGCGCTGGAGCGCTCGGTCTTGATGCGGAACACGCGGTCTTCCAGGCCCTGGCGGTTCGGATAGTAGATCAGCGAGATCTCGCGCTGGGGGTCGGTCACCAGCGTGTCGTCGTCGTCCCAGGATGGCATCCAGAACGCAGCATCCGGGTGATAGCAGGCCAGCCATTCATCCCATTGTTCGTCGTCCAGCAAGCGGCTTTCCCGATAGAGGAAGGCCTGGATATCCGCGAGGCTGATCGTGGCGGTCGTGGTCATGCTTCGCTCCCTGCGTTGCCGGCATTGCCGCTTTTGCTTGCTTCGGCCCCGGTGGCCTTCTTCATGACGTCCAGCCAGTAGCGGTGCTGCACCGTGTACAGGCCTTCGTCCTCGGTCTTGACGCCGCTCATCAACGGCTTGAGGCCAATCTTCTGCGCGGCCTCATCGGCGCCTTCCACCCAGTGCGTGGCGCCGCGGCACATGTCGTTCCATTCCAGCGCGCTGCCGGCATAGCCTTGCTGGCAGGCGCGGAATTCTTCCAGGTCGTCGGGCGTGGCCATGCCGCTGACGTTGAAGAAATCCTCGTACTGGCGGATGCGGCGCGCGCGCGCCTCGTCGGCCTCGCCCTTGGGCGCGATGCAGTAGATGGTGACTTCGGTCTTGTTGACGGAAAGCGGACGCAGCACGCGGATCTGCGAGCCGAACTGGTCCATCAGGTAGACGTTGGGGTACAGGCACAGGTTGCGCGAGTTCTGGATCATCCAGTCCGCCGTCTCGGCGCCGCAGCGCTCGGCGAATTCCTCGCGCCGGCTGAAATTCGGCCGGTCTTCGGGATTGGCCCAGCGCGACCACAGCAGCATATGGCCGTGATCGAAGGCGTAGAAGCCGCCGCCTTGCCGGCCCCAGTTGCCTGCGTCCATCGCGCGGATCTTGTCCTCGCGGGCGTTCTCCTGCTTGCGGTGGTTGGTGGTGGCGGCGTAGTTCCAGTGCACCGCGGAGACGTGGTAGCCGTCGGCGCCGTTCTCGGTCTGCAGCTTCCAGTTGCCTTCGAAGGTATAGGTGGAGGCGCCGCGCAGCACTTCGAGCCCGTCGGCGGACTGGTCCACGATCATGTCGATGATCTTGGCGGCTTCGCCCAGGAAATCCTTGAGCGGCGCCACATCCGGGTTCAGGCTGCCGAACAGGAAACCACGGTAGTTTTCAAAGCGGGCCACCTTTTTCAGGTCGTGCGAGGCTTCCTTGTTGAAGCAGTCGGGGTAGCCGGCGCCCTCCGGATCCTTGACCTTGAGCAGCTTGCCGCTGTTGTTGAAGGTCCAGCCGTGGAAGGGGCAGGTGTAGGTCGCCTTGTTGCCGCGCTTGTGGCGGCACAGCATGGCGCCGCGATGGGTGCAGGCGTTGATCAGCGCGTTGAGTTCGCCCTGGCGGTTGCGCGCGATCACGACCGGCTGGCGGCCGATGTAGGTCGTGTAGTAGTCGTTGTTGTTGGGGATCTGGCTTTCGTGCGCCAGGTAGATCCAGTTGCCCTCGAAGATGTGCTTCATCTCGAGTTCGAACAGCGCTTCATCGGTAAAGGCGCTGCGATGCAGGCGGTAGTCGCCGGTTTCGCGGTTTTCCACCAGGTAGTCGTCCAGCCGCTTCAGGGTCGGGCTGTTGTCCGGGTAAATGGGGATCATGAGTTGTCTCCTGCATCCGTGCGGATGCGCCGGGCCGTGAGGTGTCCTCAGGGCGGCCCTGATGTGGCTGCGGCGGCCGGCAGGTGCGCCGGCTACGTCTTTCCTGTCTTGGGGGGGGCTTACGCGGCGGCGCGCTTGCGCTCCACTTCCGGCGCCGGCGCCGCGGCGCATTCGCCGTACAGGCGGAAGTCGAAATCGATGGAGGCAAACGGCTTGCCCAGGCCGCGTTTGGCAAGTTCCTCCGGGGCGTCGATATGCCTGACGGCCGGCACCAGCCCCTCGCGGCTGGCGAAGGCGAAGTCGTCCCACAGGTATTCGTCGCCGTCGATATTGATCTGGGTGGTCAGCTTGCGATGGCCGGGGGCCGAGACAAAGAAGTGGATGTGGGCAGGCCGGCGTCCGTGACGGCCCAGCAGGTCCAGCAGCCGCTGGGTGGTGCCTTGCGGCGGGCAGCCGTAGCCCATCGGCACGTTGCTGCGGAACTGGTAGCGGCCCTCGCCGTCGGTCACGATGGTGCGGCGCAGGTTGAAGTCCGACTGGGTCTTGTCGAAGAACGAGTAATTGCCAAGCAGGTTGGCATGCCAGACCTCCACCGAGGCGCCGGGCAGCGGCTTGCCGTTGGCGTCATGCACCGTGCCCTGCATGAACAGGACCTCGCCCTTGCCGTCCTCGCTGCCGTCGTCCAGCCGGGCGAAGCCTTCGCTGGCCGGTGCGCCCGCCACGTACAGGGGACCCTCGATGGTGCGCGGTGTGCCGCCGCTCAGGCCGGCCTTCGCCTCGGCTTCGTCGGCGCGGATGTCCAGGAAACGCTCCAGGCCAAGGCCGGCGGCCAGCAGGCCAAGCTCCGGGCCGGCTTCGGCGAAATATTCGATGCCCTTCCAGACTTCGCTGGCGCTCAGGTCAAGGTCCTCGATGGCCTTGAACAGGTCGGCGGTCAGGCGGGCCACCACGCTTTGCACGCGGGCGTCGACATTGCCCTTGGCGGTGTCGACGATGAACGCTTTCACCAGCGCTTCGATTTCCGGGTGAGTCATTTGTCTGCTCCTTGTCTCTGGTTTTCTGGGTGGGGCCCGTCTTGCAAGGCGCCATTCATGTGGCCTTGCATTGGCTTCCGGCATGGCGGCGTGATTCGAACTAAAATGCCAAAAAGGTATAAAAAATCATTGTCACGGCCTGGTGCGAAGAATAGGAGCGCTGAATTTGGTGGTCCAACACTGTTTTAGTATTGGCTGAATACTTAAAAGGTATGGCTTTGGACTTGCGTCACTTACGTTACTTTGTCGCCGTCGCGGAGGAACTCAACTTCACTCGCGCTGCCGAGCGGCTGCATATCGCGCAGCCGCCGCTGAGCCGGCAGATCCAGCAGCTGGAAGAGGGGTTGGGGGTGCAACTGTTCGAGCGCAACGCGCGGCCGCTCAGGCTGACCGAGGCCGGGCGCTTTTTCTACGCGCATGCCCTGCAGTTGCTGGCGCAGGCCGCGGAACTGGAGTCGATGACCCGGCGGGTGGGGCAGATCGAGCGGAAGATGTCGGTCGGCTTTGTCGGCTCGACGCTGTACGGCATGCTGCCCAAGATCATCCGGCGCTTCAGGACTGAGCACCCGGAGATTGAACTCAGCCTGCATGAGATGACCACCATGGACCAGATCGCGGCGCTCAAGCAGGGCACCATCGACGTGGGGTTTGGCCGCATACGGCACGAGGACCCGAATGTGCGCCGGGTTGTGCTGCGCGAGGAGCGCATGATCGTGGCGCTGCCGGTCGGGCATCCGCTCTCGCTGGTCAGGCCGGTACTCTCGCTGCACGACCTGCTGGGCGAGACCCTGATCATCTTTCCCAAGGCGCCCCGTCCCAGCTATGCCGACCAGGTGCTGGCGGCATTCCATGACCGCGCCCTGCAGCCGGGGCGCATCCATGAGGCGCGCGAACTGCAGATCGCATTGGGGCTGGTGGCGGCGGGGGAGGGTATTTCGATCGTCCCGAGCAGCGTGCACGGCCTCAAGCGGGACGACATCAGCTACAAGGAGCTGGACGATCCCAACCTGGTGTCGCCTATCATCATGAGCACGCGCAGCCTCGATGAGACCGAGGAGATCAGCGCCATGCTCGACATGATCTACCGGCTGTACGAAGAGGAGAGGCTGGATTTCCTGCCGCCGGGCTAGGAACAGATCCAATGCGCAGAGGTTGCTGCCTGGATGGGGAGGGGCTTGATTTTATTGGGTTTTACCTTGTCAACTCTTATATAAGATATAAGACGTTTGACCTAAAACGCACTTCCATTTAAAATCGCGGCACAACCGGTTTTTGCAACCCTATTACTCCGCAGGTTCCCATGCTTGAAAACTATCGCGCCCATGTTGCCGAACGCGCCGCGCTCGGCATTCCCCCTCTGCCGCTGACCGCCAAGCAGACTGCGGAACTGATCGAATTGCTGAAAGCGCCCCCTGCGGGTGAAGAGCAGGTCCTGGTCGACCTGATCACGCACCGCGTGCCGGCCGGCGTGGACGACGCCGCCAAGGTCAAGGCCTCGTACCTGGCCGCCGTCGCACTGGGCAAGGAAGCCTGCCCGCTGATTTCGCGTGCCAAGGCAGCCGAGCTGCTGGGCACCATGCTGGGCGGCTACAACATCTCCCCGCTGATCGAACTGCTGGACGATGCCGAGATCGGCACCGTTGCCGCCGAAGCGCTCAAGAAGACGCTGCTGATGTTCGACGCCTTCCATGACGTCAAGGAAAAGGCCGACAAGGGCAACGCCAACGCCAAGGCCGTGCTGCAAAGCTGGGCCGACGCCGAGTGGTTCACCAGCCGTCCGGAAGTGCCGCAAAGCCTGACCGTGACCGTGTTCAAGGTCACCGGCGAAACCAACACCGACGATCTGTCGCCGGCCCCGGACGCCACCACCCGCCCGGACATCCCGCTGCACGCGCTGGCCATGCTGAAGAACGCGCGCCCCGGCATCACCCCGGAAGAAGACGGCAAGCGCGGCCCGGTCAAGTTCATCGAATCGCTGAAGGAAAAGGGCAATCTGGTCGCCTACGTGGGTGACGTGGTCGGTACCGGCTCCTCGCGCAAGTCCGCCACCAACTCGGTGCTGTGGTTCACCGGCGAAGACAYCCCCTTCGTGCCGAACAAGCGCTTCGGCGGCGTGTGCCTGGGCAGCAAGATTGCCCCGATCTTCTACAACACCATGGAAGACGCCGGCGCGCTGCCGATCGAGCTGGACGTGTCCAGCATGGAAATGGGCGACGTGATCGAGCTGCGTCCCTATGACGGCAAGGCCCTGAAGAACGGCGCGGTCGTCGCTGAATTCACCGTGAAATCCGACGTGCTGTTCGACGAAGTGCGCGCCGGCGGCCGTATTCCCCTGATCGTCGGCCGTGGCCTGACCGCCAAGGCCCGCGAAGCGCTCGGCCTGGCTCCGTCCACGCTGTTCCGCCTGCCGCACAACCCGGCCGACACCGGCAAGGGATTCACCCTGGCCCAGAAGATGGTTGGCCGCGCCTGCGGCCTGGAAGAAGGCAAGGGTATCCGCCCGGGCACGTACTGCGAACCGAAGATGACTTCGGTGGGCTCGCAGGACACCACCGGCCCGATGACGCGCGACGAGCTGAAGGACCTGGCTTGCCTGGGCTTCTCGGCCGACCTGGTGATGCAGTCGTTCTGCCACACCGCCGCCTATCCGAAGCCGGTCGACGTCAAGACCCACCACACGCTGCCGCAGTTCATCAGCACCCGTGGCGGCATTTCGCTGCGCCCGGGCGACGGCGTGATCCACTCGTGGCTGAACCGCATGCTGCTGCCGGACACCGTCGGCACCGGCGGCGACTCGCACACCCGTTTCCCGATCGGCATCAGCTTCCCCGCAGGTTCGGGCCTGGTGGCTTTCGCGGCTGCCACTGGCGTGATGCCGCTGGAYATGCCGGAATCCGTGCTGGTGCGCTTCAAGGGCAAGATGSAGCCGGGCGTCACGCTGCGCGACCTGGTCAACGCGATTCCGCTGTACGCGATCAAGTCGGGCCTGCTGACCGTGGCCAAGCAAGGCAAGAAGAACATCTTCTCGGGCCGTGTCCTGGAAATCGAAGGCCTGCCCGACCTGAAGGTCGAGCAAGCATTCGAACTCTCCGACGCGTCCGCCGAACGTTCGGCTGCCGGTTGCTCGGTGCGCCTGAACAAGGAACCGATCATCGARTACATCAACAGCAACATCACGCTGCTGAAGTGGATGATCGCCGAGGGCTACCAGGACCCGCGCAGCCTGYMGCGCCGTATCMAGGCCATGGAAGCSTGGCTGGCCGATCCGAAACTGCTGGAGCCGGATGCCGACGCCGAATACGCCGCGGTGATCGAGATCGACCTGGCCGACGTGCATGAGCCCATCTTGGCTTGCCCGAACGACCCGGATGATGTCAAGACCCTGTCGGAAGTGGCAGGCGCCAAGATCGACGAAGTCTTCATCGGTTCGTGCATGACCAACATCGGCCACTTCCGGGCGGCTTCCAAGC
>NZ_JBFTLX010000276.1:0-8857 GCF_056396665.1 Cupriavidus sp. 05T313
ACTCATGGATTCGCTCGATGCCTGCTGCCCGCTTCCCCAGAGTTCGGTGATCGCGCGTTCGCTGGAACTCCACCGCGCGGTTGTTCGCGCGCGACAACCGGCCAGGCATTTCGAGCGCGCGCATCGTGGTCGAAATAGGGGCCGGTTCGGTGCAAATTGTAACCCTCCAGGCTCAACAATTCTTACGCCTTCGTGGCCGTATCAGTCGTCGCGGGATCTGCTTGCGTGCATCGCTCTTCCCCTGAAGCCTCTGAACGCACTTCCGGCCGTTTCGTTCGCCACCATAGTACATATTTTATCGTTATAAATCATGCAGTTAAGATATTTTTAAGGTAGTTAATGCGTGCTGCTTTGACAGTCAATCGTCCGACTCCTAGGATTGACCTCGTGATCTCGTTTTGCATCCAGCGTTGAACGTAACCAGTAGCTCGACGCAACCCTCGCGCGCTTTGCACTCGCCGATGCGAACTGCTGGACCAGGCCACATACATCCCTTTCGAAGTCATCTCACGGAGCTATCTCATGCTTGAGTGGAAACAGGAAATTCAGGACATCAGTTCTCGCCTCAAAGAACTGTCCACGCGCACGCCGGACACCATTCGCGGTTTTGGGCTTATCGCTGGTGCGGGTGCCAAAACCGAGCAACTCGGCGCGAAGACGCGTGAACTCATCGCGCTGGCCGTCGCAGTCACCACGCGCTGCGATGGTTGCATCGCCTTCCATGCAGCCGAGGCCGTCAAGCTCGGCGTGTCCGACGAAGAGATCGCAGAAGCGCTCGGCGTCGCCATCAACCTGAACGCCGGCGCCGCCATTACGTACAGCACGCACGTGCTGGACGCCATCGACGCGCTGAAGCAAGCCTAACCGTTACACCCTGACAGGATCCCATCATGACCAATCCCAAGCTTGAAGTACTGACCCCTCAAAACAGCCAGTTGATTTTCATTGACCACCAGCCGCAGATGGCATTCGGTGTCCAGTCCATGGACCGGCAGGTGCTGAAGAACAACGTCGTCGGCCTCGCCAAGGCAGCGAAGATCTTCAACATCCCGACCACCATCACGACCGTGGAAACGCAAAGCTTCTCGGGATTCACCTACCCGGAGCTGCTCGACGTTTTCCCCGGCCAGCCCCTGCTCGAGCGCACTTCAATGAATTCGTGGGACGACCAGAAGGTTCGTGACGCGCTGGCGGCGAACGGTCGCAAGAAGATCGTGGTCTCGGGCTTGTGGACGGAGGTTTGCAACAACACCTTCGCACTCAGCGCCATGGCCGATGCCGGGTACGAAATCTATATGGTGGCCGACGCCTCAGGCGGCATTACGAAGGAAGGACATGACTTCGGCATGCAGCGCATGATCCAGGCCGGCGTCGTACCCGTGACGTGGCAACAGGTGGTGCTCGAATGGCAGCGCGACTGGGCGCGTCGCGATACGTATGACGCCCTCATGAGTGTGGTCAGGGAACACTCCGGCGCATACGGGATGGGTGTCGACTACGCTTACACCATGGTGCACAAAGCGCCACAGCGAGCGGTCGGCTCTCATGAGATCGTGCCTCCGGTTCCGGCAAAGTAATCGGCGGCCCTCCGTCTCATTTGGTGGCCCGCGTCCGGCCCGATGCAGCGTAATAGTGTGGCCGGACGTGCCCAGCAGCAGCAGGAGAGATGTGCCGATGAAGATCTATCTGTTCTCATTAGGTGCCGGCGTTCTGGTCGGCGTCAGCTACTACCTGATCGGCGTGCGGTCGCCCGCGCCACCGCTCGTTGCACTGGTCGGGCTGYTCGGCATTCTTGCCGGAGAGCAGTTCATACCGATCAGTCAGCAATATTTCCGTGGCGCCGTCCACTCGACAGTGAAGCGCGCATCAAATGACGCAACCGCAGCGTCCGGCACATTGCAGTACGGCGTCTCCGGCACTACGGCTGTGCGCAAGTCTGCAAAGAACGAGGAGACCCGCTCATGATTGCCTCCGCCAAAGCCCCCGACCTGATCCTGCACAACGGCCGGATTACCACGCTTGACAAGGCGAAGCCAGTCGCAACTGCCGTTGCCATCCACGAGGGACGATTTTCAGCGATTGGCGGCGACGCCGAGATCCTGTCTCTGGCAGGACCGGCAACGAACGTGATCGACCTTAAGGGACGGTCCGCCTTGCCAGGACTGATCGACAACCATACGCACGTCGTGCGCGGTGGCCTGAACTTCAACATGGAACTGCGGTGGGACGGCGTGCGCTCGCTTGCCGATGCGATGAACATGCTGAAGCGCCAGGTTGCCATTACGCCGCCACCCCAATGGGTTCGGGTGGTAGGTGGCTTCACGGAGAATCAGTTCGTCGAAAGGAGACTTCCCACCATCGACGAACTCAATGCCGTCGCGCCCGATACGCCTGTATTCATCCTTCATCTTTACGACCGCGCGTTGCTGAATGGCGCCGCCCTGCGGGCCGTGGGCTACACGAAGGACACGCCCGAGACGCCGGGCGGGCAGATCATGCGAGACGGCGACGGCAACCCAACTGGCCTTCTTCTTGCCAAGCCAAACGCGACGGTCCTCTACGCCACGCTGGCCAAGGGCCCAAAACTGCCATTCGACTACCAGCTCAATTCCACCCGTCATTTCATGCGCGAGCTGAACAGGCTGGGCGTGACGAGCGTCATCGATGCGGGCGGCGGATCGCAGAACTACCCCGAAGACTACGAAGTCATCCGCAAGCTTGCAGACGAGGGGCAAATGACGATTCGTCTGGCCTACAACCTGTTCACGCAGAAGCCGAAAGCGGAAAAAGATGACTTCCTGAACTGGACCAGATCGTCGAAGTACAAGCAAGGCGACGAGTATTTCCGTCATAACGGTGCCGGCGAAATGCTGGTGTACTCAGCGGCCGATTTCGAAGACTTTCGCGTACCGCGGCCGGACATGCCGCCGCAGATGGAAGCGGATCTGGAAGACGTCGTACGCGTGCTCGCCGAGAATCGCTGGCCATGGCGCATGCATGCCACCTACGATGAAACCATCAGCAGAGCGCTGGATGTGTTTGAAAAAGTGAATCGCGACATTCCCCTGAGCGGACTGAACTGGTTCTTCGATCATGCCGAGACCATCTCGGAGCGATCAATGGACCGTATCGCCGCCCTCGGCGGCGGTATCGCGGTGCAGCATCGCATGGCGTACCAAGGTGAATACTTCGTCGAACGATATGGCGCCAAGGCTGCCGAGGCGACGCCGCCGGTTGCGCGAATGCTGGAGAAAGGCGTGCGAACGTCGGCCGGGACCGACGCGACGCGCGTGGCGTCATACAACCCCTGGGTGTCTCTAGCCTGGCTGGTGACAGGCAAGACCGTCGGAGGCCTGCGCCTGTATCCGCATCGGAATCTCCTTGACCGTGATACCGCGCTGCGCATGTGGACAGAGAAGGTGGCGTGGTTCTCGAACGAGGAAGGCGCCAAGGGTCAGGTCATGGCCGGTCAATTGGCCGACCTGATCGTTCCGGACCGCGACTTCTTCACCTGTTCTGAAGACGAGATTGTGAACACGACGTCGGACCTGACGATCGTTGGCGGCCGCGTTGTCTACGGGGCAGGCGATTTCCAGCATCTTGACCGCAATGCGCCACCGCCGGCGATGCCTGACTGGTCGCCCGTCCGCAAATTCGGTGGCTTCGGCGCCTGGAAGGACTCGGACGGCAAGCGCGAACGCGCATTGCAGCAGGTGGCCGCGGCGTCCTGCGCTTGTGCAAAAACCTGTGCGGTCCATGGGCACGACCATGCCCGCGCCTGGGCGAGCAATGCGCCGACATCCGACCTGCGCTCGTTCTGGGGTGCGCTGGGCTGTGCCTGCTGGGCGGTGTGACATGGAATATCGCGCGCAAGTCAATCCGCCTTGGGTTGCCACCCTGCTCACGCAGCCATGGCTGCCGCCTGCGGCCCGTGCCATGCTTGTCTCCGCCTACGTCATAGGCGGTCTGACCAAGCTGTTCGGCTTCCACGCCGCCGTGCTCGAGATGGAACACTTCGGATTGCACCCGGGGGGGTTGTGGGCGGTGGCAACCATCATTGTCGAACTTGGCGGCTCAGTCTGCGTAATCTTCAATCGATGGCTGTGGTTGGGCGCCGGTGGGCTGGGCGTGCTGACGTTGGTCGCCATGCTCGTGGCCAATGACTTCTGGAATCTGGCAGGAAACGCGAGGCTTATGGCGTTGAATGGATTCTTCGAGCACCTCGGCCTCATCGCGGCGCTGCTCATGGCGACCATCCTCGCTGGAGCGGCGCCCCTCACCGGCAATTCCGCCCGCAATCAAAACTGGAAGGAATTTCATCAATGAACCTGAATCTTCGTTCTGCCGTTGTCACGGCGGCACTCGTCGCGGGCCTGGCTGTGTCTGCTCTTGTGCCGTCTGTTGCGTCCGCAGCGTCCGCCAGCGCGCCACCGCTCGCTGTTGGCCCCCAGTACGACACGACCCACGTCTACGTGGCGCCGGAAGATTTCGACAAGTTTACGGACAGCTTCGTGGCAACCTTTGGGGGCCACAAGTCACAACAGGGCGTATTCCAGGTTACGCCGACGCCCAGTCAGACGATGTCGCAGCTCGTCTTTACCCCGGTTGGCACGGTGTCCGTGTTCGGCTTCAAGACGCCCGTCCCGTATCCCTTCGGAAGCGAGCGAACCGGCTATCTTGTAGAAGACATGGACGCAGCCGTCAGGTCCGCCCGGGAGCACGGTGCGGACGTCAAGGTTGCGACGTTCCCGGATCCTATCGGCCGCGATGCCATCATTACGTGGCCTGGCGGCGTCAACATGCAACTCTACTGGCACACCCAGGCACCCAAGTATGACGCCCTCGAAACCGTCCCGGAGAATCGCGTCTATGTGTCACCCGAGCGCGCCGATGCGTTGATTCGTGACTTTGTTGCCTTCTCCCGCGGCAAAGTCGTGTCTGATGATCCGCATGCGGCCGGCGTTGAGATCGGCAATCCGACAGGCACGTATAGGCGTGTGAGACTCGACTCCGGCTTCGGCAAGATGACGATACTGGTGACCAACGGGCATTTGCCGTACCCCTTCGGCCATGAAATGACCGGCTATGAAGTCAAGGATCTCGCCGCCACACTGGCGAAGGCGAAAGGCGCGGGAGCAACGGTGCTGGTGCAGCCGTTTACGTCGGACCAGCGCGAGTCTGCGCTGGTTCAGTTCCCAGGCGGATACATCGCAGAAATCCATGCAACGGTCCGGTGACGGACGACGTATTACGGAAGGTGAATGATGAGACGTGATGACACCCTGCTCGCGTGCATAGCTGGCTACGTCGACACCCTTAGTGTCGTGGCACTTTTCGGGCTGCTCACCGCCCACGCCATGGGCAAGGACTTCGTGCTGATGAAGCTGATGGCCATTCCCGCCTTCCTGGCCGGCGTGGTTATCACGAGTCTGGTTGCGAGTACCGAAGCCGTGGCATCGCAAAACGCGGCATGGCGTGTCTACGCAATGCAGGCTGCGCTGATGCTTGCCTTTTGCGCCGCCGGCATTGCCGCTGCTCCCATCGTTCACCCCGACGACATACTGGTCATCCTTTGCGGGATGCTCGGTGCGGCGGCGATGGGAGTACAAAACGCACGCGACCGTTTGATCTCGCGGCAGGGGCATGTGCCCAACACCGTCAAGGCGGAACACATGACGCAGATAGTGCTGGACCTGTTCGAACTGCTGTCGCCAGCGAGTTCATCCGACACGAAAGCCACCTCGCGCGAACGCCTGGAAAGAACTGCCCCCGCGGTCTCGTCGTTCGCATGCGGAGCTGTGGGCGGCGCAATAGGTTACGCCAATGTGGGCTTCTGGGCACTACTATTGCCCTTCCTCGCGCTCTTGTGGCTGACGTTCAATGCGTCAAGACGGCAACAAGGCGTGACCGCTCCTCTGACCCGCATGGATGGTGGCAGCCAGCAAAGTCGGACGGCAAGCCCAGCCGGCCGCTAGCTTCGCAACGAGTACTACCTGCGGCGACCAACACTTGGCGCGCATCCAAAAGTGTCACAGGAGTGAGCGCCATGACTCGCGCATTGTTCCGCCCCCTCTACGAAATGAATACTCTCTCGTGCCTGGTCATGAGTTGTGTTGTTCTGACGCTAGCATTCGCTGGAAATGCGTATGCGGAGCAAGCCGAAGAAGCGAGCATAGAGAGTGTGCCTGCTTGTTCCGCCAGGCGCCCTGAGGTACTTTTCAATCGYTGGCAGGAAGATTGGTCGGCGCTTGCGGATCCATGCGTGCCACGAGAGCCGCTCGACGGCTTGAAGTACATCCCGCTTGGCGGGGATCCCAAATCCTATCTGTCGCTGGGCGCGAACTTGCGGGAGCGCATGGAGGTCAACAATGCGCCGCTCTTCGGACTCGGTACGGCACGCAACGACACCTATGTCATCCAACGCGCGCAGATCAGCGCCGATGCGCGTATTGGCCCGTATTTGCAGGTTTTTGCCCAGATCGAGGATGCGAGGCCGTTTGGCAAAGATGCGGTCACGCCCGTAGACAAGAATCCGGTGGACCTGGAGCAGGCCTTCGTGGCATGGGTCAGCCCGTTGGGTCCCGGCACATTCAAGTTTCGCGTCGGGCGCCAGGAAATGGCGTTCGATCTGCAGCGGTTCATTTCCGTGCGCGATGGTCCGAATGTACGGCAGGCTTACGATGCGGTCTGGGCAGACTACGAATACGGAAAGTGGCGATTTATCGGCTACCTGACGCAGCCCGTTCAGTATCGCGATGCGGAGGTATTCGACGATGTCTCCAACCGTCGCCTGACCTTTAGTGGCGCGCGTTTCGAACGCAAGGATGTCGGACCCGGCGACCTGTCCGGCTACTACTCCGCCTATAACCGCTCCAGCGCCAATTATCTGGATGCGGCGGGCGGTGAGCACCGCAATGTTTTCGATCTCCGCTACTCTGGAAAGGCCAGCCGCATCGATTGGGATGTCGAGACGATGTACCAGTCCGGTCATGTCGGAAACAAATCCATCAATGCGTGGGCCGTGGGCTCCATCGTCGGCTACACGCTTGACATGCCATGGTCACCGCGCCTGGCGCTGCAGGTCGATGGGGCGTCGGGTGACAAGCATCCAGGAGACGGAAGTCTGGGCACGTTCAATCCCCTGTTCCCCAATGGCTACTACTTCACGCTTGCCGGCTATACGGGCTATGCAAACATCCTTCACGTCAAGCCATCGATCAAGGTCAAACCGAAGAGTAACCTGACAATCCTGGGGGCAGTCGGATTCCAGTGGCGTCAGACGACAGCGGACGCCGTGTACCAACAGCCCAATGTTCCTGTGCCCGGTACGGCCGGAAGAGGCAGCAAATGGACAGGCGCCTATCTGCAACTGCGTGCTGACTGGGCCATTACCGCGCACCTGACAGGTGCGGTCGAAGCCGTGCATTTCCAGGTGGGCGACTCGATTCGTAATATCGGCGGACGCAATTCAGACTACGTTGGGGTGGAGCTAAAATACGGCTGGTAGAGGGCCCCTTTCCACGGTACGTGAACATTTTGTCTAGCTTGCGATCCGGTAATGGCAGTAGTCCCTCTTGGGGTCGGCGCCGCACCCCGTGCGGGCCAGGTGTGCCATTCGCCTCAAATCTGGAGCATCGACTAGAAGAGGACCCGATCCATGAACATGGTTGAAATGCTGCAAGCGGCGGGCATTGATGGCCACAAGGCCGACTTTTACCTCGCCTCACTGGAACTGGGCGAAGCAACTGTTGCTGCAATCGCACAAAAAGCAGGTATCGGGCGAACTAATGCCTACGAAGTGCTGGACAGGCTCGTAGCGTCGGGCTTCGTATCGACGATCCAGAAAGGCGCACGCTCTTATGTAATTCCACAGGATCCGATCATGCTGTTACGCAAGATCGAATCTCAGCGTCAAATCATTCAGGAAGTTCTCCCTCAACTCCGCTCCATTCACAATTCCTCTGGAGGAAAACCGAAAGTCCGATTTTTCTCGGGATTGGAGGGCATCAAGACTGTCATGAGTGAAACGCTGGAATGTCAATCGAAAGAAGTCAGCGCGATCATGTCTAACAGCGAGCTGTTCCGTACCCCAGGCTTTGACTTCATCAATGATCTTATAGCCCGTCGCGCGAAGGCAGGGATCAATATGCGCGTCATTCGTACTGGGCCGGGCGATTCTCGGGATTTATGGCGATCGTCAAAAAAGGACCGGCGAGAACTTCGGTGCGCACCGGAGGACTTTGAAATGGGTGTGACAACTTATCTATTCGACGACAAAGTGTCCATCATTTCCTCACGTGCCGAGCACTATGCACTGTCGATCCAAAGCCCGGAGTTCTTTGCTTTTCAGATGAGCCTCTTCGAAATACTCTGGAGCGTTAGCGCTCCAGTTAGTGCGAGCTAAGCCCAAGGTTTGACTCGAACCAGTGCTCGCTCTTCTGGCAACACGCATCGTGGGATGCGTGCATTGCGCCTGCCGCAGCGACCGCCGCCCTGACCGTCGCCCTGACAGGGCGGTGGATCCGCGCAATCTCGGCCGCAAGCGACGCACCTGGCGGGAGCCCACTGCCGCTCCTGGCCCATAGTCACTAAGGGCTCGGACGATTCATCGTCAAATCAGACACAGCCCGCTATCCAAGACGACACGAGCACTCTGCGGAGGACGCAGATGCGCTTAAATCCAAAGCGACCTGAAAGTTGCTTTTTATCAAGCGCCTCATGAATTACTTAAACCAATTTCGTTCGCTTAGATAGTACAATATTTATTCTTATAAATCATATATTTAGTACGTTTTTTGAAAATTTTGGTCGCATAATTTTGACGTGAAAATGCCTGCCTTCTAGACTTCAGTCACCA
>NZ_JBFTLX010000277.1:0-8810 GCF_056396665.1 Cupriavidus sp. 05T313
GCGAAGAAGGGCCTGAGCAACTAAAAGCGCACAAAATCGGCAAGCTAACCGATTTATCCGGCTACACTTTCGTCTCAGCGCCACCATCCACAGCCATTAGCCGGTTCTCAACATGCTTGCCCAGATTCAACGCAGTTGCGGTGAAAGCGCGATGCGCCTGCGCCGGGTGCTTGCCAGGGAAGTTCATCTAGACATCCGCCAGCCGGCGCAGGTCAAGCGCATCCGTCTGCTGGGCTGGCTCGCCTTCATCGGGTTTCCGACCTTCTACGTGGTCTGGAAATTCGTCTTCCCCCAGCCGTATGAAAGCCTGACCCTGCGGCTGGTGGCGATGGTGATGTGCCTGCCACTGATCGTAAGCCGCGACTTGAGGGATAAGAAGTGGCTGCCAGTGCATTTTTGGTTGACGTTGACATACGCGTTGTCGTTCTTCTTCGTCTACATGTATTTGATGAATCACGGCAACCTGGTCTGGTCCCAGTCGCTCGTGATTGCCGTCATCATCCTGTTCAACTTCAGCGGCTGGCTGGGCGGCGCCACCTCGCTGGTGCTGGGTACGGCGGCGGCCTGGCTGGTCTATAACTACGTCACCCCTCCCCCCGCGGCGCTGCTGGCGGTGAACTGGCCGATGGAACTGCCGATCATCGGCTTCACCATCTGCACCATCGCCGTGCTCAAGATAGACCAGCGCATCCTGATCCAGGAAAAACTCGACGGCATGGCGATTGCGCTAGGCACCGTTGCCCACGAACTGCGCACGCCAATCCGCAGCATCGGCTCGACCGCGCTAGGCATGGGCCGCTACCTGCCAGGCCTGATCCGCTTTTACGAGGAAAATGAGACGCCGGAGAACTCGCTGAACCTGCCGCGTGCGCATTTCGGCTTGCTCAAGGATGCCTTGCCACGCATCCAGATGGAAGTCGACCGCATGAACCACGGCATCGACGTGCTGCTGGTCAACGCGCGGGTCAAGGCGCAACAAGGGCCCAGCGAGCATTTCCCGCTGGGCCAGGCGATCGAAGAGGCGCTGGCGCGCTATCCCTTCGAACCTGGCCAGCGCGACCTTGTGCATGCCGACCTGACGACGGATTTCCCTATCCACGCCGACCAGAAGCTGATGGTGATGGTGCTGTTCAACCTGCTCAAGAATGCCCTGCATGCATTGGCGCGGGCAGGGCACGGCGAGATCCGGCTGAGCCTGGAGCTAGGCACCCGGCGCAACCGCCTGATCTTCCGCGACACCGGCACAGGCGTGCCGGAGCGCGAACTGTCGTCCATCTTCAAGCGCTTCCATACCTATCCACGCAACGAGGGCACGGGCATCGGTCTGGCGTTCTGCAGGGAGACGCTTGAAGCCTGGGATGGCCGTATCCACTGCAGTTCGGTCGAGCACGAATATACGGAGTTCGTCCTCGAATTCCCGCCAGCCACGCCGCGCCGCGAAGGCGAAGGCGCGGCTGGCTGAAGGCCGCGGCCTCTCGCCGGCGCTCAGGCCGTGCCGTGCAGCGCTTCCAGCGTCTCGTGCAGCACGGACTGCCTGGCCATCGGCGGCCGTGCCACGGCCGCGCGCGGCTTGCGCTGGGAGGAACGCCAGCCCGCCAGGTTCACCTCATCGCGGATTTCCGCGCACACCTGGATCAGCCGCTCGATTTCCACGGCGGTCAGGCAGGCGTGCATGGTCAGACGCATCAGGGCGCGGTCGCGCGCCGTGGCCGGCGCGCAGAACACGGCGCCAAAGATGCCGCGCGATTGCAGGGCATTGCGCAGCACCAGGGTTTGCTCCTCGGTGCCGGATTCCAGCGCAATGATCTGCTCGGAACCTGCCGAGACGTTGTAGCCCAGCCCGGACAAGGCATTGCGCACCTGCGTCGAGACCACGTGCAACTGTGTGCGGCGTTCATCCGCCTCGGCAATGAAATCCGCGGCGGCGTCGAACCAGGCCAGTTCATGTTGCAGCAGGCCCGAGCTGAAAATGGCCGGGCGCGATTCCGCGGCGAAATAACCCTTGAACGACGACGGGCATGTGACCAGCCCGGCACGGCCGCCGAAGGCCTTGGCCAGGCTGGCGGTCTGGAAGTGAACCCGGCGCGAGAGGCCGAGCTGCGCTACCAGCCCGGCGCCGGCCGGGCCATGGGTGCCCAGCGAGTGCGATTCGTCGACCACGATCACGCTGCCCGTGCGCTCGGCCACCTCCACGAAATCTGCCAGCGGGCAAAGGCTGCCATTGGTGCTGTAAACCGAATCCACCACGATGATGCCCGGGCCATCCTTGCGGATCTGGCGCTCGGCGTGCTCGGCATCGTTGTGCATGAACGGCACGGCACGCGCACGTGCCGCGTGGACGCCTTCCCATAGCGACATATGGGCCAGCATGTCGAGATAGACCGGCGTGCGTTCATTGGCGATGCTTTGCAGCAGCCCTACATTGGCCGCCCAGCCTGACTGGCACAGGATGCTGTCCTCCGCGCCGCTGAATGCCGCCAGCTTGCGCTCGAGCCGGCTGGTGGGATTGTCGCCGTACTGGAAGACCGCCGACATCAGCAGTTCGCTCTCCGGCCCGCGCATCGCGGCCGTCTGGGCCCTGACCAGCTTCTCTTCGCCAAGCAGGCAAAGGTAGTCATTGCTGGAAAAATGGACGGCATCCGGTCCGGGTTGCCGGCCGTGCAGCAAATGGCTGCCGCCCCAGCGCTTTTGTACCCGCTCGACCTCGTGGCCCGCGACCCGCTGGGTGACGAATTCAGGCCAGGCGGCCACCGAGGCAGCGTGGGAGGTACGGTTAGTTTGCAGGCAACCCGAGTCCATATTGATCATTACATTCCCCTAGGAGGTACTCCGACAAAAAAGTCGGCCGGATGGCCGAAGACTGGTCGTGGCAACGCAGGCGCTGCCCGCGCCCTTTGTTTGCAATGTATTTCCGGGGCGGGCAAGGTGCCTGTTACGTCTTTCGAAATTCGAGTTTCGTGCTGCGCCGACAAGCTATTCTGCCGTGTGTCGGGGAGTTCGCCTCGTTCACTCGCGCACGACTGGCGTGGCAAAACCACGCTTGCGGTCACGCGAGGGCCGAGGCGGCTGTATCCGCGGGGTGGGAGGGACAAAGATTCAGCGGAAGATATTTCTCCAGGGCGGGTCCCGGCGCCCGGCGGAACAGCGCCGGGAAGCCAGTGGTGCTGCCGTGGCTGGCGCCACTCAGTAGATAAAGCGCTTAATAAGCCACTTCACTGCAGGGCTTGGCGGGGACCGATGCATGGCCAAGGTACAGCGTGGCCGATCGCAACGACCTTGCCATCTTGGAGGAAACCGGCAAGGGTGAGGATGTGGCCAGGAGAAAGCACGCGGGTGCGCTGCAGGAACAGGAACAGAGCTTCGATATCCGCGCACCGGTGGAGCGCCAGTACCAAGGCGCACCGCGCAACCGCGACCTGATCAGCGACGTGCGCAACCGTTATCGCACGACCTGAGGCCTGGCGCCCGGCCAGGTCGGCCGGCACGGTGCTCACCCTGGATTGGCATCCCCCCCGAAAGCCTTCTAAGATCAAAGTCCACCCCATCCAGGACCAGACGATGAGCAAGCCCGCCGCCCCGGCTCCGCCGGCATCACCAGCGCCCAAAGTTGCACCTGAGCCCGCCAGCAAGGACGACCATGTGGAAGACGAGTTGGACGAAGCGCTCAGGGAAACCTTTCCCGCGAGCGACCCGATTTCGGTGGACCATGGGAGCCCGGCCCGGCCTCGCAAATAACCGGCGCGCCGCGCCGCCCGGGCCGGGTGTGCCTAGACCAGTTGCCGCAACTGCGCGACGACCTTCATCAGTTGCCCGTGCGCGACGATCACGCCGGACTCGTCCTGCAGGGCTTGCTGGTAGCGATCGCGAAACGCCGGGTCGCTGTTGGGGCCGAACAGCTTCTCGGTGGCCGCGGCGACCGCGCGGCAGGTTTCATCGTGGTGCTCGGGCGCATCCAGCTCTTCGTCGATCTCGATAATCAGGCGTGACAGCGGATCGAGCCAGCGAAAATAGGTCTCCTCGGTCACAACCTGCACGAACAGTCCAGCCGGGATCGGGCCATGCAAGCGCTCGTACTCCGTGCGATTCAGTGCGATCACTTCCTTGTGCACTTTCAACAGAGCGGCACGCAACGCACGCAGTCCACTGCGGCGATCTTCCTGCTTGGCGAGGAACTGTTCGTGTGGCATATCCCTTCTCCTATTCCCATTTCTATTCGCGTTCCTGTTCTTCACGGCCTGGAGCGCGGGGGCCGCCTTGCGGCCCGCTAGTCAGTATAGGCAGGTGTGCAAGGCTGGCGGCAGCCCTGCACACTCGGGGGCATCCCTGATGGATTGTTTGCGAAATCACTGAAACCGGGCGGCTTCCGCCATGGGTTGCGGGTGATGGCCTGCCTTCCGGAAAGCCTTGTTTTCGTACATGGAGGCATCGGCCTCGGCAAGCAGCGCGGCGATGCCATCGTGGCGTGCCGGCTCGAACTGGATGGCCCCCACGCTGAACTCGATGGCATAGCCACGGGCGGCGTGCCGGTTGAACGCCGCCATCTCAGCCTCCAGGCGTGCCAGCGTGGCGCCGCACACGGTGGCATCGGCGCCGGTGAGCAATGCCACGAACTCATCGCCGCCCAGCCGGCCAACCACGTCCGAGTCGCGCAGGGCGTGGCGCAGTTGCGCCGCGAATGCCGACAGGGCACGGTCGCCCTCCGCGTGACCGAAGCGGTCATTGATGGCCTTGAATCCATCCAGGTCGAAGAACAGCAGCGTGGCAGACTTTTCCAGCCGCCTGCAAACGCTGAGCGCGTGTTGCGCCAGCGCGCAGAATCCACGGCGGTTGGACAGCAGCGTGAGTTCGTCCATATTGGCAAGCTGGAGCGCGGCAAGCTCCTGTTCGGCCATCCGTGCCAGGTCGCGCAGCAAGGCGCGGTCCTCTTCGCCGAACTCTCGCGGCTGCACGTCGATCAGGCACAGTGTGCCCAGCTTGCTGCCGTTGGCGACCGACAGCGGGCAACCCGCATAGAAGCGAATGCCCGGTTGGCCGGTCACCATCGGGTTATCGTGAAAACGTTCGTCCAGCAGCGCGTCCGGCACCATCAGGATGCCGTCGTCGAGGATCGCGTGCCCGCAAAAGGAGATTTCCCGCGGCGATTCGGTCTCGGACAAGCCGGCACACGATTTGAACCACTGCCGGTTGGCGTCGACCAGGCTGACCAGCGCAATGGGAACGCCGAAGAGGCGCCGGGCCAGGCGAGTCAGGCGGTCGAAGCGCTCCTCCGGGGCCGTGTCGAGGATACTCAGGCAGCGGAGCGTTTCCAGGCGAAGCGGTTCGTCGGCAGGTATGGCGGGATACTTCATAAGGGTTCAGCGTCTGGCAAGGGAAAAGGTGCGACAGCGTGAGTCCTTCCGCCGGTGACGGCAATCCGAACGGTGCCCTGGGCCCCGATGCAAGGGACAAGAGGCGTACCGGAGGTTGGAAGCCGCATTCCGGCACGCACGCCGCTTGGATGGATAACGGCATGCTCGGCGCGGATTGTAATGAATCGCCGGGTTCGTCCGGATCCGCATCCAAATTCAGGCGGGCATCAGACGGGCATCAGCACCGCAACCGAGCCTGCTGGTCGCGCAGCGCGCGATAGCGCCTGCGGTAATCCTCCTGCTCGGGCAGACGCGCGTTGCGCCGGACGCTGTAGTCGTAGTCCAGCTGGCGAATCTGGTTGCCCAGCCAATGGCACTGGTTGAGCTCGGTCCGCACCGACTCAGCCTGCTCGCGTGCGATGCGTGCCTGATATTCGTTTTCCTCCGCCTGGCGCTTTTGCAGGAACTGCTGGTTGGCTGCTTCCGTAGCCGGCTCCGGGCTGATGCGTGAGAGGTTGCCGCCCAGCACGGTGCCTTGCCAGCCCGGCGGGCAGGCTATATCGGTATAAAGCGTCTTGTTGCCGCTTACGCATTTGCCGGCATGGGCGGTACCCATGAAAAGGCCCAACGCTAGCAGGACAAACCATTGCCGCATGGCATTCCCCCGTAGATGCCGCTGTAAACCGCGGCCGTCTTGAACGCATCGAAAGGCCGGCGGGTGATCAAACGCGCTTGGTCCGCCGAGGACATTCAGGGATCTGGCGATGTGCGCGATCCGGCCCATATTCTTATGCGGCTGGCCCGGCTTGTCCAGCAGCGGCATTGCCTCCGCATGGAGCGGGCCGGCGGCAATTCAGCGCGGCGCGTCCTTGTCGCCTTCATCCTGGGTTTGACCCGCTTCCTGGCCGGGTTCCGGCACGCCGATCAGGTCCGCCGCCATCGAGCGCCGCGCGTCGGCCGCCCGGAAATACCGCACCAGCGTAGCCACGCTGGTATGCCCGGTCATGGCCATGGTCTCTGCCAGCGGCACCTGGCGTGCAGCCGCCTCGGTGACAAAGCCTGAGCGTAGCGAGTGCGCCGAGAAGTCACCCCTCAGGCCTGCCGCCTCGCAACGCTGCCTGACGATTTTGCGCACGGCGGCGTCCGATAGTGCCTCGCCAACATGGCCCCCCCGGCGAACACGCCGGAAGATGGCGCCCTCGCCAAGCGCCGCCGCCTGCAGCCACGCCTCCAGCGCCGCGCCCGCGGCGCCAATGACCGGCTTGTCGTTGTCCGGCAGATCCGCGCCGGTCTGGTTGGTCTTCGACCAGCCCAGTTGATAGACGAACTCCCCGGGTGCGATGCGTGTGAGGTTGGCCAGCGTAGCGCCCGCCACCTCCGAACGCCGCCGGCCGCCGCTTGACCAGGCAAACAGCAGCAGGGCACGGTCGCGCAGGCCGATCAGCGAATCGTCGCAGGTTGCCAGCAGGCGGGACAGGGGTTCGCGCGTGAGCGCCGCCTTGCGCGCCGGGCGTTCGCCACGCTTCGCGTAAGCGCGCCGCGTGCGCGACATCAGTTCACGCACGGCAGGGTCCGCGCAAGGGTTATCCGCATTCTCCAGCCGGTGCGCCTTGGCGATGACCGCCAGCCGGTGCATCAGCGTAGCCAGCGCGGGCGGGCCGGTGCGCGCCTTGAGCCCGCGCGCCACCAGCGCGGCATCGATCGCCGGCGGCAACGCACTCGCCGGCCCCTGCGGCGTGGACCGGGTGGCGTGGTCTACCACGAACTGGATAACGACCGCCGGCAGCAAGGGAAGGGCGATCGGCTGGCCGTAGCGCAGAGCGAACCAGCCCGCCCAATACCGTAGGGCGGAACGATAACTGGCCACGGTGTTGGCGGATTCTCCCTCGCGGTACAGCGCCTCGGCGGCCTGGCGGCCAAGCGGATCGAGTTCGGACGGGTGAAGCGGCGCAGGAAAATCGGCATGAACGGGCGTCAGGCTGGAGGATTCGGGGCGTTTGGGCTGGCTTTCGGCGGGACTGCCCGGAAGCGGCTGCGATTTGCGAGTAATCATAATAAATATGATGTATGCTGTATTAAATTATACACCAAGAACGGATAAGGCGCGATAACTATTCCTTATCGAGCCTTATCCAAGTGGCGCGACCAAGAGGCGCCGAAAAACTTGCCCAACCATGCAAATTGCCAACATGCCCGCCGCAACGCGCTCCCGCTCCATCACCCAGCAAGACGTCTGGCAGGCCGCCGATGCCTTGCTGCTGGCTGGCCAGCGGCCCACCATCGAACGCATCCGGCTGCATCTGGGACGAGGCTCGCCCAATACCGTCAGTCCACACCTGGATGCATGGTTCGCCGGGCTAGGCGCGCGATTGCAGGATCCGCAAGCCTTTGCAGCCCCGGCCGGCCTGCCGGAACCGGTCAACCAGGCCGCCCGCTATCTGTGGGACGCCGCGCAGGCGGAGGCCAGGGCGGCAGTGGCGGCAAGCTACGCATCGCGGGAAGCCGCCCTGGCGCAAGCACGGGAAGCACTCGAAGCGGAGCAGGCAGCGTTGGCCCAGGAACGCGCCATCCTGCAAGCCAGGCTGGAAGCCGCGGACAACGCGCTGGCGGAACTCGGCCGCGCGCGCGACGAGGCCAGCGAACGCGCTGCCCACGCCGAAGCAAGGCTGCTGGCGCAGCAGGCCGACAACGAGACGCTGCGGGCCACGCTGGCGCGCTTACAGGAAGAAAAGGACGCGATGCTGCGCGACACCGCAGCCCAGCGCACCGCCTGGGACAAGGAACGCGAAACCATGGCAGAGCGTTCTGGCGCCAATGAACGGCGCATGGCGCTGGAACTGGACGCGGCGCGCGTTGCGGCAAGGGAAGGGCAGCGGTTGCTGGAGAGCCAGCGGAAGGCCGCGCAACAGAAGCTGATTGAAGCCGCCGACAGCGCGGGGCGGCAAGCCGAGGAAATCACACAACTCGGCAATGCGCTGGCCATGAGGGACGAGCGGGTCAGGCAGCAGGATGGGCTGCTGGCGGAATATCGGCAGTTGCTGGAGACCCGCGCCGAGGCGGAGGCGGATGGGGTGCGGTCCGCTAGCGCGCCCGGCCGGCAGAGTCCGGCCCGGGCAAGGCCGCTCAGGCCCGTTCGGCGGCCGCGCTTCAAGGTTTAGCGGAATATGCGCCCGATCAGGCGATCCGACGTGGCTGAAGAATCGGGAAAATACTTGAGCTTACAGCCTCAAGCATTTGATTTTATTACATAAAAAATGAATCATGAGCTGGCATCTTCCACGGATCGCGGGGCGGGTTGTTGGCGGCAAGCTCCGCACGGCCATCACAAGCCGGAAGGGCCGACAGATAGAATGTAAAACATCAAGTTATCGCTATAAAAAATTGATTTTATTCAGAAAATTTACAGAACAAGGGAAGCCGCCAGAACGCAAATAGCATGACGAAGCAAATCAAGATCAATCC
>NZ_JBFTLX010000278.1:0-8769 GCF_056396665.1 Cupriavidus sp. 05T313
CGCGCGCTGGCGGCACACTATGGTGAACGCCGCGAAGACCTGCTGGCGGCGTACTCCGCCACCTGCCTGCGGCGGGTCTGGCGCGCCGAGCATTTCTCCTGGTGGATGACTTCGCTGCTGCATCGTTTCCCTGACCAGACCCCCTTTATGGCGCGGCTGCAGCGCGCCGAGCTGGAATACGTTGCCGCTTCACCGGCCGCGGCCGCGTCTCTCGCGGAAAACTACGTCGGGCTGCCCTTTGCCGCCTTCGAGGGCGAGTGAACCCCATCCATCCCTTTGGAAAGACAGGAGACTTCATGACTCAGCGCAGTGGACGGGCCTCATCGCAACGCGGGGAGGGCCGGCGATGATCGCCAGCTTCCTTGGCGTGCTGTTCGACGGGCTGGCCTACGGCTGCCTGCTGTTCCTGATCAGTGTCGGGCTCTCTGTCACCATGGGCCTGATGAATTTCGTCAACCTGGCCCACGGCGCATTCGCCATGTTCGGCGGCTACGTCGCGGTGGTGCTGATGAGCCGCGCCGGCGTTCCCTTCCTGGCGGCGCTGCCGCTGGCCTTCGCGGGTGCCGCGGTGGTGGGCTGGGGGCTGGAGCGCACCTTGTACCGGCGTCTCTACCGCGCCAGCCATCTCGACCAGGTCCTGTTTTCCATCGGGCTCACCTTCATGGCGATCGCCGCCGCGACCTACGTGTTCGGGCCCGGACAGCAGCCGGTGGAGCTGCCCGCTTTCCTGCGCGGGCAGGTGCGGCTTGGCAGGCTGGATCTTGGCGCCTATCGGCTGTTCCTGATCGGCGTGGTGGTGGCGATCACCGCCGCGCTGGGCTGGCTGGTGGCCCGTACGCGCTTTGGCGCGCAGGTGCGCGCGGCGGTGGACAACCAGCAGGCGGCGCGCGGTCTCGGTATCAATGTGGAGCGCGTATTCAGCCTGACCTTCGCGCTCGGTTCTGGACTGGCGGGCCTGGGTGGCGGGCTTGGCATCGATGTGCTGGGCCTCGATCCTTCCTTCCCGCTCAAGTACATGGTGTATTTCCTGCTGGTGGTGGCGGTGGGCGGCGCGGGCACCATCCGCGGGCCGCTGGTGGCGGCGCTGCTGCTGGGCGTGGCCGATGTGGCCGGCAAGTACTACGTGCCGGCGGTGGGCGCCTTCGTCATCTATGCGCTGATGGTGCTGTTGCTGGTGCTGTTCCCGGCCGGTCTCTACGGGAGGCGGGCATGAGCGCGCTGGACAAGGTATCCGATGTGGCCAGCGCGGGTGGCGGCGTACTGCGCCCGCGCCTGCCGGACGGACGCTGGCGAGCCGGCGAGATCGTGTTCTGGCTGCTGCCGGTGGCGGCCTGGTTCCTGTTGCCCGGCTACCTGATACTCGGCAGCCAGGTGCTGATTACCGGCCTGTTCGCGCTGTCGCTGGATTTGTTGCTGGGGTACGCGGGCATCGTCTCGCTCGGGCATGCGGCGTTCTTCGGGCTGGGCGCCTACACCGCCGGCCTGCTGGCCGCGCATGGCTGGGGCGAGCCGTTGTCGGGTCTGCTTGCGGCGGGCGCGGTGGCCGGCGTGGCGGGCTGGCTGGCGAGTTTCCTGGTGGTGCGCGGCGGCGACCTGACCCGGCTCATGGTCACGCTGGGCATCGGGCTGATGCTGTTCGAGGCGGCCAACAAAGCGGCCTTCCTCACCGGTGGCGTGGACGGGCTGGCGGGCGTCACCATGTCGCCGCTGCTCGGGTTGTTCGAGTTCGATCTGTTCGGCAAGACCGCCTACCTCTACAGCCTGGTGGTTGTCTTCGTCCTGTTTGCGCTGGTGCGCAGGCTGGTGGACTCCCCCTTTGGACTGTCGCTGCGGGGCATGCGCGAAGGGGCGCGCCGCATGCCCGCGCTGGGCGTCAACGTGCCGCGCCGGCTCGGCGCGGTATTTGCCGTGGCGGCGGCGCTGGCCGGCGTGGCCGGCGGGCTGCTGGCGCAGACCACGCAGTTCGTCGGCATGGACGTGCTGGGCTTTCCGCGCTCGGCGGAGTTGCTGGTGATGCTGGTGCTGGGCGGCGCGGGCAGGCTGTACGGCGCCCTGGTTGGCGCGGCGGTCTTCATGATCGCGCAGGATGTGCTGGCGGGCATCAATCCGGTCTACTGGCAGTTCTGGATCGGCCTGTTGCTGGTGGTGACCGTGCTGTTCGCGCGCGGCGGCGTGATGGGCGCCGTTGACGCCTTGCGCGGCATGCGCCGCAAGCCGGACGGAGACCAGCCATGACGGCCATCTTGCGCACGGAAGGGCTGTCCAGGTCCTGGGGCGGGTTTGCCGCCAACAGCGAGATCTCGCTGCGTTTCCCGCCGGGCGCGCGCCATGCCCTGATCGGGCCGAACGGCGCCGGCAAGACCACCTTCATCAACCTGCTGACCGGCGCCTTGCCGCCCAGCAGCGGCACCATCTGGCTCGGCGACGAGGACATCACGCATCTGCCGCAGCACGCGCGGGTGCGGCGCGGCATGACGCGCACCTTCCAGATCAACACCTTGTTCCCTGGGCTGACCGTGCTGGAATCCGTGGTGCTTGCGGTGGCCGAACGCAGCGGCGCTACACGTATCTGGCATCGCACCGTGGCATCGCAGAGACCGCTGGCCGACGAGGCCATGGCGGTGCTGACCAGCCTGCGCCTCGACCGCGATGCCGATACCGAGACGCGCAACCTGCCTTATGGCAAGCAACGCCTGCTCGAAATCGCACTGGCGCTGGCCACCCGGTCCGCCATCCTGCTGCTGGACGAGCCCGCGGCCGGCATCCCGGCCGGCGAGAGCGCCGAGCTGTTTGGCGTCATTGCCGGCTTGCCGCGCGACATCACCATCCTGTTTATCGAGCACGACATGGACCTGGTATTCCGCTTTGCCGAGCGCATTACCGTGCTGGTCGGCGGCCGTGTGCTCACCGAAGGCACGCCGGCGGAGATCGGCGCCGATCCCCGCGTCAGGGAGGTGTACCTCGGGGAGGCCGCGCATGACTGAATTGCTGCGGGCAGAAGGGGTGTGCGCGGGCTACGGYGAGGCCGTGGTGATCGACGGGATCGACCTGACGCTCCGCGCCGGTGAGAGYCTGGCCCTGCTGGGCCGCAACGGCGTGGGCAAGAGCACGCTGCTGTTGACCCTGATGGGCCTGACGCGGCTGCGGCGCGGCAGCCTGCACTGGCAAGGGCGCGACCTGTCGCGGCTGGCAGCCCACCAGCGTGCCGCCGCCGGGCTGGGATGGGTCCCGCAGGAGCGCTGCATGTTCCCGTCGCTGACGGTGGAGGAGCACCTGACGGCGGTGGCGCGGCCGGGCTTCTGGAACGTCGCGCGGGTCTATGAGATCTTCCCGCGATTGCAGGAGCGCCGGGGCAATCTGGGCAACCAGTTGTCGGGTGGCGAGCAGCAGATGCTGGCAATTGGCCGGGCGTTAATGGTAAACCCGGTACTGCTATTACTGGACGAACCGATGGAAGGTTTGGCACCTATTATTGTTCAGGAATTGCAGAACGTGATCCGCCGCTTGATAGACGAAGGCGGCATGGCTGTGATTGTGGTGGAGCAGCACGCGCGCCTGGCGCTTGGCATGACCCGGCGCGCGATGGTGCTCGACCGGGGCAAGGTGGTACATGCTTCGACCAGCACGGAGTTGCTGGCGGACAAGGTCACGCTGGACAGGTTGCTGACGGTCGCCTGAGCCAGGCCACGGCATGGTCAACCGGGGGCTGGCGTTGGTTGGCGGCCGTTGATGAACCACGCCGGCACGGGCGGCAAAGCCGTGGCCGGCAATCGGGCTATGCCCATGTTTGCAGACGGGTAGTGACGGGGGACTATGGAAACCCATGAGCAGAAGCGGCTGGTCAGCGCCTATATCAAGCGTTACAGCCGGTACGACCCGGCCATCGGTCGGCACGAGGTACGCTCATTCTGGGTCTGGCAGGCCTGCGACTGGCTGTGCGTCAACGATCCCGAAGGGCTGTGGCGGCTGGTGCTGGAGGTCCTTGCCCATACGGAGAGTCCCCGCGTGCTGGGCGCGCTCGCCGCAGGCGAACTCGAAGACCTGATCGAATACCACGGCCCGGCGTTTATCGAGCGCATCGAGCGGCAGGCCGGGCGCGACCCGCGCTTCCGCCGCCTGCTGTGCGGCGTCTGGCGCAGTTCCACGCCCCAGGTCTGGGCGCGTATCCTGGCCGCCAGCGATGGCAATTTCAATGAAGTGCCGCAGCGCGCGATGTGGATGTGCTACGACCTGCAGGGCATCGGGCTGCCGGACGGGCCGGCGCCTGGCGGCGCCACGGCGGACCTTGCGCAGACGCAGCGTGCACCCGAGAAAGTGCCTGCCCGCATCGAGAAACCGCAGTCTCCCCGCCAGGAGCGCCAGGGCGCGCAGGGCACCATCACCACTAAGCCACCGCGCCCCGGCGCGCGGGCTACTTCCCCGGATCCTTGACGTTGTCGAACTTGTCGAACTCCACGTTGTAGAGTTCGCCACCGACCTTCTCCACGCGCCGGATATAGACCGTCTGCACCACGTCGCGGGTGTCCGGGTCGATCAGGATCGGGCCCCGCGGGCTGGCGATCTTCATGCCTTTGAGCGCTGCCAGCATCTTGTCCCCGTCAGTCGCGCCGCCGGTCTTTTTCAGCGCTTCGTAGATCGCGCGCATGCCGTCGTAGGCGGCTACCGCCATGAAATTAGGCCGGCCGGCGCCAGGGTTGGCTTCGGCGAACGCCTTCAGGAAGACCTTGTTTTCCGGCGAATCGTGGGCCATCGAATAGTGGAAGGACGTGATCACGCCCAGCGTGGCGTCACCCATGGCCGGCAGCACGTGGTCGTCGGTAAGGTCGCCGGTGGCGATCACGCGGATGCCCGCCTCGGCCAGGCCGCGCTCGCGAAAGCCCTTCATGAACGCCACGCCTTGCTCGCCCGCGGGCAGGAAGAGGAAGACCGCCTCGGGTCTGGCATCCTTGATGCGCTGGATAAACGGGGCGAACTCCGGGTTGCGCAGCGGCACCCGGATGGATTCGATCACCTGGCCGCCACCGCCGATGAAATTGGTCTTGAACGCGGTTTCCGCATCGATGCCCGGCGCATAGTCCGCAACCAGCGTCACCACCTTGCGGACCTTGTTCTTGATGGCCCACGTGGCCATCGGCGCCGAGATCTGCGGCAAGGTCATCGAAACCCGCGCGATATAGCCCGACTTGGTGGTCACCGAAGACGACGCAGCGTTGAAGATCACCATTGCCTTCTTCGCCTGCTCGGCCACCGGCGCCACCGCCAGCGCCTCCGGCGTGAGACCGAAGCCGGCCAGCACATCGACCTTGTCGCGCACCACCAGTTCTTGCGCCAGGCGCTTGGCCACATCGGGCGCGGGGCCGGTGGTGTCCTTGCTGATGATCTGCACCTTGCGGCCCGCCACGGTGTCGCCGTTGAGCTTCTGGAACGCCTTGATGCCACCCTCCATCTGCTTGCCGTAGTCGGCGAAGCTGCCCGAAAAGGGCGCGATCAGCCCGATCTTGACGGGGTCGGCGGCGTGGGCGAGCGTTGGCGCCACGGCAAGCACGCTGCACGCCGCAAGGGCGCGCAGCAAGGGGGCAAAGGTCATCGATGGTCTCCTGGTTGGGTGCGCCCTGATCCCGGCGCCAGGCCGGGCGCGTGCCGGCGCGGGCACTGGCTGTGGAGTTTAGGGGGATGGGGGATTTGGTGCAATCGGGGAGGGCCGCGCATTCATGGCGGCCGTCTCGGTCCGGCGTTGGCCAGCGGAACCTCGCGCAGAGGCGCCGGCTAACGCCGGTTGTCCGCGTCAGGCAGCAACAAGGCGGAACGAGGAAACCGCTTGCTGCAGGCGCTGGGCCTGCTCTTCCAGCGATCCCGCTGCGGCTGCGGCTTGTTCCACCAGCGCGGCGTTTTGCTGCGTCACCGTGTCCATCTGGGTGACCGCCTGGTTGACCTGCTCGATGCCGGCGCTCTGCTCGGCCGAGGCCGCGCTGATCTCGCCCATGATGTCGGTTACGCGCTTGACCGCGCCCACGATCTCTTCCATGGTGTGGCCGGCTTGCCCCACCAGTTGCGAGCCCTTTTCCACGCGCTCGGCGGAATCTCCGATCAGTGTCTTGATCTCCTTGGCGGCTGTCGCGCTACGCTGGGCAAGGCTGCGCACCTCACCGGCCACCACCGCGAAGCCACGGCCTTGTTCGCCGGCGCGGGCGGCTTCCACAGCGGCATTCAGTGCGAGGATGTTGGTCTGGAAGGCGATGCCTTCGATCACGGCGATGATATCGACCACCTTTCTGGACGCGCCGTTGATCTCATCCATGGTGTCGACCACCTGGCCGACCACTTCGCCTCCCCTGACCGCGATTTCGGAAGCATTGACCGCCAGCGAGCTGGCTTGCTTTGCGTTGTCGGCGTTCTGCCGGACGATGCTGGTCAGTTCCTCCATGCTGGAAGCGGTCTGTTGCAAGGACGACGCCTGTTCCTCGGTCCGCTGGGACAGGTCGGTGTTGCCAGCGGCAATCTGGCTCGTGCCGGAGGCAATGGACTCCGTGCCCGTGCGTACCTGGGTGACGATGCGCAGGATATTGCCGTTCATCTCGTTCAGCGCTTGCAGCAACTGGCCGGTCTCGTCCTTGCTATCCGCGTCGATGCGGCTGGTCAGGTCGCCGGCCGCCACTTTCCGGGCGAAGCCAACGGCACGATGGAGCGGCCGCGTGATGCCCATGGTCAGCCACAGCGAAAATGCCACGCCGATCGCCAGCACCAGCAGGCCAAGCACGATCAGGCGGTTCCGCGTGGTTTCATAAATCCCGTTGATGTGCTGCGCGGTCGCATCGATGCTGGTGCGCTGGATATCGAGCAGCTTCTGGATTTCGGCGAGATAGGCGTTGCCGGCAGGCACGAACTCGGCTTCCAGCACCCGGTTGGCTTCGTCCGTGCTGCCTTCTTCCTTGAGCTTGGTGATCTTGTCGCGGGAGTCGTTATAGGGCTTGCGCACGGTCTGGATCGTCTGGAATGCCGCCTTTTCCGCTTCCGAGGAGAGCATCGGCTCGATCTTGTCCCGCAATGCGGCGATGGCTTCGACGGAGCCCTTCGTCTCCGCGGCAAAGAACGCGCCGAGGCCCGGGTCCGCGCTCCGCGCCACCGCGGTCGTGCGCCGCACGCTCGTGTGCATCAGGCGATACCAGTCGCTGACGACGCGCTCCTTGGCCAGCGGCTGCTGCATCATGTCGTGCGTGCGTTGAGCGACTTCCTGCAAGCCCATGACGCTGAACACCGTCATGAACGTTGACAGCAGCAGCACCACGCCGAAGCCAATACCGAGACGTACCCCAATTCCAAGATTTTTCATTTCTTCTACCTGAATGGAAATAACAATGGTGGCGAAATACTGGCGCCTTGGGCGCCCATTCGCTCTTTTGTCTGCCGCACCGTGCTATCACGAACGCACCTGTAGGCAATGGTGAATAACGGCGGGCGGGAGACAGACTTGAGTGCCGATCATGCCGGCGGGATCGGGGAGGCACGGGCTGGATCGAAACGCTGTGCCGCCAGGCAGAATGCCTTGTCCGCATTTCCGCAAGCCCTGCGGGCGGGTGGCCCGGCGTTGGCAGGCGTAATTGCCGGGCGACGTCACAACGCTTGATCCAGCGCAAATCAAACACCTGACGCCATCGCAAAATTGAGTAAAAGCGCATCGGCGCGCTCGGGATGCCACGATGTCGGCACTGCCCCTGGAGCAACTCAACACGCGGGCCGTCTTGCTGGATAGGCCCGACGGCCAAGCGCTGCCTGCCGCGCCAGCGCAGGCAAGCGCACACGTTTTCATTGTCATCGGGCCTGAGCGCAGCCATCCTGCGCCGCCCGATGATGCCTGGAGATCAGCATGACCCATCCCATCGTGACATCCGACGCCGTGCCGGAGTATGTCGAACTGCTCGCTCCGCAGATGGAAGGCGGCATGCCGCTGATGCAGGCGCTGCGCATGCGGCACTCCACCCGGGCCTTCACCAGTGAGCCGCTGGCGCCGGAGTTGCTCTCCAGCCTGCTATGGGCGGCATACGGCATCAGCGAACCGGAAACGGGCCGGCGTACCGCCCCGTCGGCGCGCAACTGGCAGGAAATCGAACTGTACCTCGCGCTCGCCGATGGCCTCTATGTGCTGGAACCAGCGGCCTGGCGCCTGCGCCTGGTTAGCGGGGGGGGACGTGCGCGCAACCACCGGGCTGCAGGACTACGTGGTGCAGGCGCCGCTGGACCTGGTGTTTGTTGCTCGCCTGTCCAGGATGGACGAGCAGGCAAAACCGGTGCGCCAGTTCTACATGGGGCTGGACACCGGATACATCAGCCAGAACGTSTACCTGTTCTGTGCTTCCGCCGGGCTGGCGACGGTGGCGCGCGGCCTGCTGGACAGGCGCGCCATGGCGGGCGCGATGCGTCTCGATGCGGACCAGCGCGTGGTGCTGGCGCAAAGCGTCGGCTTTGCCTCGGCGAACGGGGCGGCCGGGCATCCGGCATGACGATCTGCAACGAGCGTCTGCGAGCCGGCTATCTATTGGAGCGCATGATGAGCACAACCTCGCAGCAGCAAATCGACATCGATCTGAGCGGTGTGGTGCTGCCCGGCGACCTGGTCTGTCCGCCGCTTGCTACCGGCCTGGTGCTGTTCGCGCATGGCAGCGGCAGTTCGCGGCTCAGTCCCCGCAACCGCTATGTCGCCGGCCATCTCAACCACGCCGGCATTGCCACCCTGTTGACCGACCTTCTGCTTGCCGAGGAAGACGTCGGGCT
>NZ_JBFTLX010000279.1:0-8769 GCF_056396665.1 Cupriavidus sp. 05T313
CTAGTATTTGGTGGAGCCGGCGGGAATCGAACCCGCGTCCGCAAGCCCTCCACAGAGAGTTCTACATACTTAGTTCTGTCATTTGATTTAACCGGTGCATCGCGGACGAACACGCTCTACAACGGCGAGTCACTAGATTTTCGTCCCTGGGTTCGTGACTCACTCAGGGCTTATCTGGCGTATATGACCTCGCGTAGTCTTGCGACTCTAGCCCGCCAGCGAGCCAGTGCGAGGACGGCCGCAATTAAGCGGCCAGTGCGTAACGTTCGTCGTTAGCAGTTATTGCATTCCCATTGATTAACGAGGTGACGGGTCCTCGGTATGCCCTCCACTGCTTTGTAACCCACGTCGAAACCAGGTCGGCCCCTGCGTGAACTGTGTGAACAGTGTCAAGAACTGAGATTGTACTCCGTTGGAGGCCCGACGTGTTGGCGGGTTCCCAGGGAGCCTTTCCGACCTCAGCGCGCTCCCGCCGGAGCCAGCAGCGCGATCAGTTCGCTTGGGTGGCGCACCAGGTAGTCGGCGCCCCATGCCTCGGGCGGTTCGCCATCGCCACAGTAGCCATAGGCGGCGGTGATCGTGATCATGCCGGCGGCCTTGCCTGCCTGGATGTCGCGCAGGTCGTCGCCGACATACACGCAGCGTTCGGGCGCCACGCCGCTGATGTCAGCCGCGTGGAGCAGCGGTGCCGGGTGGGGCTTGGCGTGCGCCGTGGTATCGCCGCTGACCACCGCCGAGGCGCGGGGCGCCAGGCCGATGGCGGCGACGAGCGGCGCGGTGAAGCGGGTGATTTTGTTGGTGACGATGCCCCAGCGGATGCCGGCGGTTTCCAGCGCGTCCAGGACCTCGGCCATGCCATCGAACAGGCGTGTATGCACCGCGATGTCGGCCTCGTAATAGTCCAGGAACGTGTCTCGCAGGCCGGGAAACTCAGGGTCGGCCGGGCTCTTGCCAAAGGCCGCGCCGATCAGTCCACGGGCGCCGTGCGAAGCGACCGGACGGAGTTGCTCGTACGCCACGGGAGGGCGGCCATGCTCGGTGACCAGCCGGTTGGCTGCCGCGGCCAGATCCGGGGCCGTGTCGGCGAGGGTGCCGTCGAGATCGAAGAAGACTGCGTCGTAGGTGCGCATATTCAGGCGGGGCGGTGAAACGCCATCAGGTAATTCACATCGGTGTCCTTGCCCAGCGAGTAGACCTGGGTCAGCGGGTTGTAGCTCATGCCGCGCATCTCGACGAGTTCAAGCCCTGCATTGCGCGCATAGCGCGCGAGCTCAGACGGCGTGATGAACTTGTCGTAGTCATGCGTGCCGCGCGGCAGCATCCTGAGTACGTACTCGGCGCCGACCACGGCCAGCATATAGGCCTTGAAATTGCGATTGATGGTGGAGCAGAACACATGCCCGCCCGGCCGTACCAGGGTTGCGCAGGCTCGCACGATCGACTGCGGGTCCGGCACGTGCTCCAGCATTTCCATGCAGGTCACTACGTCGAAACCGGCAGGCATGCGGGCAGCCAGCGCCTCGGCAGCGATTTCTTCATAGGTCACCGGGGCACCTGACTCCAGGCTGTGCAGGTCGGCGACCTTGAGCGCCTTGGTGGACAAGTCGATGCCCCGCACCGTGGCGCCGGTTCGCGCCATGCTTTCGGCGAGGATGCCGCCCCCGCAGCCAATGTCGACCACCTGCTTGCCCTCGAGCGCGGCAATGCCGTCGATCCAGCCGAGCCGCAAGGGATTGAGTTCGTGCAGCGGCTTGAACTCGCTCTCCGGGTCCCACCAGCGGTGGGCCAGCTCGCTGAATTTGTCGATTTCGCGGGCATCGGCATTCCTGCCGAGCTGGGTGGTTTCAACGGTGGGATGGTGCGGAGGGGAGATCTGCGTCATGGATTTTGGCGCGCGGCCAGGCGGCGGCGCGAGAGCGGAAAGTATGCAGCCACTGTATCAAAAAAAAAGCCCAGCTCGCGCTGGGCTTTTTTTCATCGGAAAGGATCCGATTAACGTGCGCTGCGGGTGCCGACCACTTCGACTTCCACGCGGCGGTTCGGCTGCTGGCAGGCGATCTGCGCCTTGCGGTTGCCCTTGCACGACTTCGGGTCAACCTTCAGCTGACGCTTGCCCTTGCCTTCCGTGTACACACGGTTGGCTTCCACGCCCTTGCTGACCAGATAGGCCTTGACGGCTTCAGCACGACGGATCGACAGGCGATCGTTGTACTTGTCCGAACCGAACGAGTCGGTGTGGCCAACTGCGATAATCACTTCCAGGGTGATGCCGGACAGCTTGGAGGTCAGGTCGTCCAGCTTGGCCTTGCCTTCCGGCTTCAGGACAGCCTTGTCGAAGTCGAACAGGGTGTCAGCAGCGAAAGTGACCTTTTCGCTGGAAACAACCGGAGGAGCAACCGCTGCGGGCGGTGCCACCGGAACGGCCGCCGGAGCCAGGGCGCCGTCGCACAGTGCGTTGGCGGTGGCCGGGGTCCACGAACTGTCGCGCCAGCAGAGCTCGTTCGTGCCGTTCTTCCACACGTACTCGCTCGTACCGTTGCCCCAGTTATCGTTCACAGCCTTCTTTTCGTAGGGGACGGACTGGGCTTGAGCGGATGCAGCCATTACTGCGGTAGCTGCAACGAGCGCGAGCTTGGCAAATTTTTTCATATTTCTCCTCTCAGGATGAGATCACCGCAGGGTTACTGCGAGCAAATGGACGGAAACAAGTCATACATTCTTCGGAGTATAACATTCTCGATGCGGTGTATGCTCCACTTCGAACAATGTCTGGCTCTTCGCTGGGGAATTGTGCCACAAGGGTCGTTTCCTAAGAAGTAAATATATTCGATTCCACCAATGGGTTTTGGGCCTGTGGTGTTTGTGCAACATGGCTCTTGCGATGCCCGCAAACCCTTGTCTGGCCGGGCTTGCAGGATTTTCGCAGCGGCCTTTCTCGTCGTTTCCCGGCGTCGTCAAAGGCCCTTTGGAGGGGGGGGAGGCGGCTGCGGGGGAGGGCAGCGGCGCATGTTAGAATGCCACGTTGCCCTACTGCCGGACGCCGCTTGGCGAATGGTGATTCACCTGGGGGCCTTCTGTTTAAATTCGCCGGATAACCCACGCCGCAATGGATCAATTCGCCAAAGAAACCCTTCCGGTCTCCCTCGAAGAGGAAATGCGCCGCTCTTATCTCGATTACGCAATGAGCGTGATCGTAGGGCGCGCGCTTCCCGATGTCCGGGATGGCTTGAAGCCGGTACATCGGCGCGTGCTCTATGCGATGCATGAGCTTAACAATGACTGGAACCGGCCGTACAAGAAATCGGCGCGTATCGTAGGGGATGTGATCGGTAAGTATCACCCCCACGGCGACACTGCTGTATACGATACGATCGTGCGCATGGCGCAGAATTTCTCCCTGCGCTACATGCTGGTCGATGGCCAGGGTAATTTCGGGTCGGTGGACGGGGATAACGCGGCAGCCATGCGTTATACCGAAATCCGCCTGTCCAAGATCGCCCACGAGATGTTGCTCGATATCGATAAGGAAACTGTCGATTTCGGGCCGAATTATGACGGCTCGGAGAATGAGCCGCTGATTCTGCCGGCGCGCATCCCTAATCTGCTGATTAATGGATCGTCGGGTATCGCGGTGGGCATGGCCACCAATATCCCGCCGCACAACCTCAACGAAGTGGTCGACGGCTGCCTGCACCTGCTGCGCAATCCGCAAGCCACGGTCGACGAGCTGATCGAGCTGATTCCGGCGCCGGATTTCCCGACCGCGGGCATTATCTATGGCATCCAGGGCGTGCGCGAAGGCTACCGCACCGGCCGTGGCCGCGTCGTCATGCGCGCCAAGACGCACTTCGAGGATATCGATCGTGGCCAGCGCCAGGCGATCATCGTCGACGAGCTGCCCTACCAGGTCAACAAGCGCACCTTGCTGGAGCGCATTGCCGAGCTGGTGACGGACAAGAAGGTCGAAGGCATCTCGGATATCCGCGACGAGTCCGACAAGTCCGGCATGCGCGTGGTGATCGAGCTAAAGCGCAACGAAGTGCCCGAGGTGGTGCTGAACAACCTCTACAAGCACACCCAGCTGCAGGATACCTTCGGCATGAACATGGTGGCGCTGGTCGACGGCCAGCCGCGCCTGCTGAACCTGCGCCAGATGCTGGAGTGCTTCCTGTCGCACCGGCGCGAGGTCGTCACCCGCCGCACCGTGTTCGAGCTGCGCAAGGCGCGCGAGCGTGGCCACGTGCTGGAAGGCCTGGCGGTCGCGCTGGCCAATATCGACGAGTTCATTGCCATCATCAAGGCAGCGCCTACGCCCCCCATCGCCAAGCAAGGGCTGATGGCGAAGGCGTGGGATTCGAGCCTGGTGCGCGAGATGCTGGCACGCGCCGAAGGCGACACGCCGGGCGGCCGCGCTTCCTACCGCCCCGACGGCCTGCCAGCCATCTTCGGCATGCAGGGCGACGGCCTGTACCGCCTGTCCGACTCGCAGGCCCAGGAAATCCTGCAGATGCGCCTGCAGCGCCTGACGGGCCTGGAGCAGGACAAGATCGTCCAGGAATACCGGGACGTCATGGCGGTCATCTCCGACCTGCTCGATATCTTGTCCCGGCCGGAGCGCATCAGCACCATCATCACCGACGAGCTGACCGCCATCCGCGCGGAGTTCGGTGACCTGCGCCGCTCGCATATCGAGCTCAATGCGACCGAGCTGGATACCGAGGACCTGATCACGCCGCAGGACATGGTGGTCACGCTGTCGCACAGCGGCTATATGAAGAGCCAGCCGATCTCCGAGTACCGGGCGCAGAAGCGCGGCGGGCGGGGCAAGCTGGCGACCGCCACCAAGGAAGACGACTGGATCGACACGCTGTTCGTCGCCAACACGCACGACTACATCCTGTGCTTCTCGAACCGCGGCCGGCTGTACTGGCTGAAGGTGTACGAGGTGCCGCAGGGGTCGCGCAACTCGCGCGGCAGGCCGATCGTCAATATGTTCCCGCTGTCTGACGGCGAGAAGATCAACGTCATCCTGCCGGTGCGCCAGTTTGACGCCGAGCATTTCATCTTCATGGGCACCGCGCGCGGCACCGTGAAGAAGACGGCGCTGACCGAGTTCTCCAACCCGCGCAAGGCCGGCATCATCGCTGTCGATCTCGACGAGGGCGACTACCTGATTGGCGCCGCCGTCACGGATGGCCAGCACGATGTGATGCTGTTCTCGGACTCCGGCAAGGCAGTGCGCTTCGATGAAAACGATGTGCGCCCGATGGGCCGGCAGGCGCGCGGCGTGCGCGGCATGAACCTGGAAGAAAGCCAGACCGTGATCGCCATGCTGGTGGCACCGGCCGAGACCAGCGAGCAGGACGTAGCGGTGGGCAGTGTGCTGACCGCCACCGAAAATGGCTATGGCAAGCGTACCCCGATCGCCGAGTACACTCGACACGGCCGGGGCACCAAGGGCATGATTGCGATCCAGACCAGCGAGCGCAATGGCCGGGTGGTGGCTGCCGCGCTAGTGTCGCCGGAAGACGAGATCATGCTGATCACGACCGGCGGTGTGCTGATCCGTACGCGCGTATCTGAAATCCGCGAGATGGGCCGCGCCACGCAAGGCGTGACCCTGATCAACGTGGACGAAGGCACCAAGCTTTCCGGCCTGCAGCGAATCGTCGAAAGCGACGCCGACAACGGTGTGGCGGGTGAAGAACTCGATGGGGCCGATGCTGCTGCCGAGGGAGAGCCGGGGGCAGGTGCGCAGGACGGCACCGAGGCTGGCACCCCTGACACGGGATCCAATTCGTAAGTTGTTGCAACATTGACCCGATAGCCGGAACTCGATTGCCGGCTGCGGGACTAAAACGGACATATTTACCAGGGAGTCACAATGTTCAAAACCTATCGACGTATCGCTGTTCTGGCTGCCTTCGTGCCGGCCATGATGCTGGCCAACGCGGCGCATGCCCAGGATGCGGACAAGACCGCTGCCATCAAGGAGCTCCTGACCGTGATGCAGGCCGACCAGGCCGTCAAGGGCCAGGCCGAGAACTGGCAGCAGGGCGCCAAGCAGGAAGCGCCCATGGTTCTGGAGCAGGTACTGGTCGAGAACAAGACGCTCAACGACAAGCAGAAGCAAGCCGCCGTCGACAAGCTCAAGAAGAATGGCGCCGTGCAGCGCATGGTGGACGGCGCCGGTACGGCGTTCACCACCGATGGCTTCAAGAGCGACGCCATGAAGGCCCACTACGACGCCTTCGCCAAATACTACAGCGCTCAGGAAATCAAGGATCTGACCACGTTCCTGAAGTCGCCCACGGGCCAGAAGTTCATGGCGAACCAAGGCAAGGCTACGCAGGAAATCTGGGGCTCGATGATGCAGAAGTACGGCCCGCAGGTTGGCAAGTCGATGCGCGACGCAGCCGAGAAGGAAATCGCCGCCGCTTCGAAGTAATTTGCCGGCGGGCCGGTGGGGCGTACGGGGCACTATCCCCGRCTCCCCTATCTGGCGCGGGTTTGATGGATAATGGCTGCTTGGGTAACACCGGCAGCCATTTTTCATTTCCATCCCGATCCRTGAACGAACCCCAGAATCCAGCACTTGCCGCCATGATGCAGCGCGCCGTGGCCGAGCGTGTCTATAACTTCTCGCCCGGTCCGGCGGCCCTGCCGACCGAAGTGTTGCTGCAGGCGGCCGACGAGATGCTGTCCTGGCACGGTACCGGGGTCTCGGTGATGGAGATGAGCCACCGTAGCCGCGAGTTCGAGGGGATCCAGGCAGAAGCGCTGGCGAACCTGCGCGAGTTGCTGCACGTGCCGAAAGATTTCCGCATCCTGTTCCTGCAGGGCGGTGCCATTGGCGAGAACGGCATCGTGCCGCTCAACCTGATGTCTCGCCTGAAAGCGGAACGCCCCAAGGCGGACTTCGTTGTCACCGGCACGTGGTCGGTGAAGTCCGAGCAGGAGGCGCGCCGCTATGGCGAGGTCAATATCGCGGCCTCCAGCACCGCGCAAAAATTCGTGCGTATCCCGGATGTGTCCGACTGGAACCTGTCGGACGATGCCGCCTATGTACACCTGTGCACCAACGAGACCATCGTCGGTGTCGAGTTCCAGGACGTGCCCGATATCGGCCAGCACCGCGACGGCGGGCCGGTGGTGGTGGCCGACGTCTCCAGCCACATCCTGTCGCGCCCGGTCGACTGGTCGCGCGTGCAGGTGGCCTACGGCGGCGCGCAGAAGAATATCGGGCCGGCCGGCCTGACCATCGTGATCGTGCGCGAAGACCTGCTGGGCCATGCGCATCCGCTTTGCCCCACCGCCTTCAACTGGCGCCTGGTGGCCGAGCATGACTCGATGTACAACACGCCGCCGACCTATTCCATTTACATCGCCGGGCTGGTCTTCAAGTGGCTCAAGGCGCAGGGCGGCGTGGATGCGATCGAGCAACGCAATATCGCCAAGGCGCACGCGTTTTATGAGTTCTTGGATCAAAGCGCGTTCTACCGCAACGATATCGATCCGAGCTGCCGCTCGCGCATGAATGTGCCGTTCTTCCTGGCTGACGAATCGCGCAACGATGCCTTCCTGGCCGGTGCGCGCGCCAGGGGGCTGGTACAGCTCAAGGGCCACAAGTCCGTCGGCGGCATGCGTGCCAGCTTCTACAACGCCATGCCGCTCGAGGGCGTCGCCGCCCTGATCGAGTACATGCGCGACTTCGAGCGCACCGCGGCCTGATCCTTCGTTTGCGGCGGCGTCTCCTGGCGCTGCCGCCCTGTGCCGATTCGGTTTTTTCCAGGGCCACTTCGCAATGACGTGGCGTAGCGGATTCATACAATGACAAATCAAGACAAAGACATCGCGCAGGAGGAGGCGCAGCCGGACAATGGCGCGGCCGAGAAGGCGCTGGGCGTCGAACTGACGCCGTTGCGCGAGCAGATCGACAAGCTGGACCGCGAACTGCTGGCAATGTTGAATCGCCGTGCGCAACTCGCCCTCGATGTGGGCGAGGTCAAGAAGAAGTATGGCGCGCCGGTGTTCCGTCCGGAACGCGAGCTGCAGGTGATTCGCAAGGTGCAGGGCGCCAATCCCGGCCCGCTGCTCGACGACAGCGTGGCGGCGATCTGGCGCGAGGTGATGTCCGCCTGCCGCGGCCTGGAAAAGCCGCTTGAAGTTGCTTTCCTGGGCCCCGCTGGCACGTTCTCCGAGCAGGCGCTGTACGCGCATTTCGGCCACGAGGTGAGCGGCGTGCCGTGCCCGAGCATCGACGAGGTGTTCCGCGCGGTGGAGGCCGGCACCGTGGAGTACGGCGTGGTGCCGGTGGAGAATTCCACCGAGGGCGCGGTGTCCCGCACGCTGGACCTGTTCCTGCAGACCTCGCTGAAAATCAGCGGCGAAATCGCGCTGAAGGTGCATCACAACCTGATGGCGTCGTCGCCGGACATGAAGGGCGTGACCGTGGTGCGCGCACACGCGCAGGCGCTGGCGCAGTGCCAGCACTGGCTAACGGCCAACTACCCGCATCTGGAGCGCCAGGCCGTATCGAGCAATGCGGAAGCGGCGCGCATGGCCAGCGAAGATCCCACCGTGGCGGCCATCGCCGGCGAGTCCGCCGCCAATCGCTATCACCTGCATCTGGTGCGCACGCACATCCAGGACGATCCGCACAACCGCACGCGTTTCGCGGTGATCGGGCGCTACGAGACCGAGCCCTCGGGCAGCGACCAGACCTCGATGATCCTGTCGGTGCCCAACAAGGCTGGCGCGGTCTACCAG
>NZ_JBFTLX010000280.1:0-8760 GCF_056396665.1 Cupriavidus sp. 05T313
ATGCGGTGTCATGCGCGTTCCGACCGGGCGAGCTGACCTGCATCGTCGGCCCCAACGGGGCCGGCAAGACCACCTATTTCAACCTGATCTCGGGCCAGTTGCCACCCACCGCCGGGCAGATCCTGCTTGGCGGCGAGGATGTGACGCGGCTGCCGGTACCACACAAGGCGGCGCGCGGCATTGGCCGGGCCTTCCAGCTGACCAGCCTGTTCCCGAACCTGTCGGTGTTCGAGAATGTGCGGCTGGCGGTGCAGGCGCGGCAACGCATCGGACTGGACCTGTGGTCCGTGTGGAGCGGCAACCGCGCGGTACGCGCCGAGGCGGAGCGCTGTCTTGAACGCGTGGCCATGGCCGACAAGCGCCATTTGCCTGTTGCCTCGCTGCCGCACGGCAACCAGCGCAAGCTGGAGGTGGGCATCCTGCTGGCGCTGCAACCGCGCATCTTCATGTTCGACGAGCCGACCGCCGGCATGAGCGTGGACGAAGTGCCCGTCATCCTGGACCTGATCCAGGAGATCAAGCGCGACAGGAGCAAGACGGTGCTGCTGGTGGAACACAAGATGGATGTGGTGCGCTCGCTGGCCGACCGGATCATCGTGCTGCATAACGGCAACCTGATGGCGGACGGTGACCCGGCCGAGGTGATCGCCTCGCCGATCGTGCAACAGGCTTATCTCGGGATCGGCGCCGCCGACGACGGCGTGCAGGGGGAGGGCAGACATGGCTGACGGACCGGCAACGCCCATCCTGCGCCTGGATGGCGTGCAGACGCATATCGGGCCATATCACATCCTGCACGGCGTGAGCTTTTCGGTGCCGCGCGGCGGCGTGACGATGCTGCTCGGGCGCAATGGCGCCGGCAAGACCACCACGCTGCGCACCATCATGAATCTCTGGCAGGCCAGCGAGGGGCGCATCGCGTTCGACGGCGCGGATATTACCCGCCGCGGCACGCCCGCCATCGCGCAGGCCGGCATCGCCTACGTGCCGGAGAACATGAGCGTGTTCTCCGAGCTGACCGTGGCCGAGAACATGCGCCTGGCCGCGCGCAGCGGCGCCATCGACGGGCAGCGGCTGGATTGGGTATTCCGCATGTTTCCCGCGCTGAAGATTTTCTGGCACCAGCGAGCCGGCGTGTTGTCCGGCGGGCAGAAGCAGATGCTGTCGGTGGCGCGGGCCATTATCGAGCCGCGCAAGCTGCTGATCGTCGACGAGCCGACCAAGGGCCTGGCGCCGGCCATCATCCAGAACATGATCACGGTCTTCCGCGAGCTCAAGCAGACAGACGTGTCGATCCTGCTGGTGGAGCAGAACTTCCACATGGCCAGGTCGGTGGGGGATACGGTCGCCGTGATGGACGACGGGCGCGTGGTGCATACGGGCAACATGGCTGAGCTGGCAGGGGACGAGGCCTTGCAGCAGCGGCTGCTGGGTTTGTCGCTGGCGGCGCATCAGTAGCGTCGGTCGCGGCATGAAGCGCGGTGGCAAGTGCCGCCGCCCGTGGCGGGCCGTCAAGGCCTTCACGCAATCAAACAAGAATCGTCAGGACCGAGACAATGACGAGTACAAGCTCCTTACCCACCACGCCGGCGGCGCCGGCCGACCTGCCCAAGGTCCGGCTCGACTGGACGCCGCTGGCGCTGGCCCCGCTGCTGATGCTGCTGGCCTATCCCCTGATCGGCAGTGGCTCGACCTGGCTCACCCTGACCATTGCCGGCCTTGCCATGGGCATGATCGTGTTCGTGGTGTCCTCGGGGCTGACGCTGGTGTTCGGCCTGATGGACGTCCTCAACTTCGGCCACGGCGCGTTTATCGCGCTGGGCGCCTACGTGGCGGCGTCGGTGCTGCTGCCGCTGGGCGCCTGGGTGGAGGCCGACAGCCTGGCGCTCAACCTGGCCGTGTTCGGCCTCGCCATCGGAGCGGCGATGGTGGCGGCGGGAGCGATCGGCTTCCTGTTCGAGCGCATCGTGGTGCGCCCGGTCTACGGCCAGCACCTGAAGCAGATCCTGATCACCATGGGCGGCATGATCGTGGCGGAGCAACTGATCAAGGCCATCTGGGGCGCCGAAACCATCGCGCTGCAGGTGCCCACCACCTTCCGCGGCGCGGTCTTGCTGGGCGATGCGGCGATCGAAAAATACCGGCTGATCGCCGTGGTGCTCGGGCTGGTGATCTTCGTCTCCATGGTGYTGGTGCTCAACCGTACCCGCATTGGCCTGTTGATCCGCGCCGGCGTGGAGAACCGCGAGATGGTCGAGTCACTCGGCTACCGTATCCGGCGCCTGTTTATCGGCGTGTTCGTGGTGGGTGCCGGCCTGGCCGGGATGGGCGGCGTGCTGTGGGGCCTGTACCAGCAGAACATCACCGCCGCCATCGGCGCCCAGGTCAATGTGCTGATCTTCATCGTCATCATCATCGGCGGGCTCGGCTCCACCACCGGCTGCTTCGTCGGCGCCTTGCTGGTCGGGCTGATGGCCAACTACACCGGCTTCCTGTTTCCCAAGGTAGCGCTGTTCTCGAACATCCTGCTGATGGTAATGATCCTGCTGTGGCGTCCGCAGGGCCTGTACCCGGTAGCCAAGCGCTGAGCGCCGAGGAAAACCATGATCCGATTGCTTTCCGGCGACCTGCCAAGAAGCCGCGTGCTCACCGTCATCCTGGTGGCGATGCTGCTGGCGCTGGCCTGCGCGCCGTTCCTGTTTCCCGGCGCGCGCGCGCTCAATATGGCGGCCAAGATCTGCATCTTCGTGGTGCTGGTGGCCAGCTACGACCTGCTGCTCGGCTATACCGGCATCGTCTCCTTTGCCCATACCATGTTCTTCGGCATCGGCGGCTATGGTGTGGCGATCGCCATGTCGCGGCTCGATCCGGGGTGGGGCGCGCTGGCGCTCGGCACGCTGGGCGCGCTGGCGGTGTCGATGGCGCTGGCCTTCCTGATCGGGCTGTTCTCGCTGCGGGTCAGGGCCATCTTCTTCGCCATGATCACGCTGGCGGTGGCGACCGCCTTCGCCACGCTGGTATCTCAGTTGTCTGAATGGACCGGCGGCGAGGATGGCATCACCTTCAAGGTGCCGGAAGTCTTCACGCCAGGCTTTACCCTGGGAGACGCCGAGTGGTTCGGCGTGCCGCTCAACGGCAAGCTGTTCTCCTACTACTTCGTGTTCGCCGGCGCGCTGGTGCTGTTCCTGCTGCTGTTGCGCGTGGTCAACTCGCCGTTCGGCCGGGTGCTGCAGGCGATCCGCGAGAACGATTTCCGCGCCGAGGCGATCGGCTACCGCACCGTGGTGTACCGGACCGTGTCCACCGTGCTGTCGGCCGGGTTCGCCACGCTGGCCGGCGTGCTGATGGCGCTCTGGCTGCGCTACAACGGGCCCGATACTTCGTTGTCGTTCGAGATCATGGTCGACATCCTGCTGATCGTGGTGATCGGCGGCATGGGCACGCTGTACGGCGCCATCATCGGCACTACGCTGTTCCTGGTGGCGCAAACCTACCTGCAGGATGTGATGAAGCTGGCCAGCGAGGCCACCACGGCCGTGCCGCTGCTCTCGGGGCTGCTGCATCCGGACCGCTGGCTCTTATGGCTCGGCCTGCTGTTCATCCTCAGCGTGTACTACTTCCCGCAAGGCATCGTTGGCCGCCTGCGCGGCGATCGCTCGGAGCACGAGGTGGCGTCGTAGGGCTTTTCGACATGCCGGACCATGCGGCAAGTGTTAACAAGCACGATAAGAAGCGCTATAACAAAGACACCTAACAGCGGAGATCCGGGACCATGTATGTAGTCGACTGGCTGCACAAGAACGCCCTGCACACGCCGGACAAGGTGGCGCTGGTCGACGTGGAGAGCGGCCGCAAGGTGACCTACCGGCAGTTCGACGAACGTGCCAGCCGCTTCGCCGAGTACCTGGGCGAGCGGTTGCAGCTGGCGCCTGGCGCCCGCGTGGCCGTGCTGGCCCACAACAGCTCCGATTATTTCGAGATGCTTTACGGCTGCGCCAAGGCCGGCATGGTGATGGTCTGCCTGAACTGGCGCCTGCCTGCGGCGGAATTGTTGCCCATCCTGCGCGACTGCGCGCCCGACGTGCTGGTGGCCGGCGATGGCTTCCTGGCTACCGCTGCGGACTTGAGCAGTGCGCTGCCCCTGCGCGCGGTCCTGCACCTGGCCGACGACGAGAGCGCCGATGTGCCGGGAGGCTGGATGGAGTATGAAGCGATGCTGGCCGGCAGTTCGGGCCGCATCATCGAGATGCCTTGCCGCGACGAGCACGAGGTCTGGCACCTGCTATATACCTCGGGCACCACCGGCCGTCCCAAGGGCGTGATACAGACCTATGGCATGGTCTTCTTCAATGCCGTCAACGCCATGCTGGCCAACAAGATCACGCGCGACGACGTGTTCCTCAATGTGCTGCCGTTCTTCCATACGGGCGGGCTGAACCTGTACGCCAACCCGGTGCTCCATGCCGGCGGCACCGTGCATATCATGCGGCAGTTCGACGCCGCGGTCACGCTGGGCAAGCTCGATGCCAGCGCCGGCGAAGGCATCACCATGTTCTTTGCCGTGCCCGCGGTCTATCTCTTCCTGAGCCAGCATGCCGGCTTCGCGGCGGCGGACTTTTCGCGGGTGCGCAATATGTCCGCGGGCGGCTCGGCGGTGCCTCGGCCTCTGCTGGAGGCCTACCTGGCCAAGGGCGTGACGATCTGCTTCGGCTTCGGCATGACCGAGACCGGTCCCACCGTGTTTGTCTGCGACGAAGCCACTGCGCGCCGCAAGATCGGCACCATCGGCAAGCCGGTGGGCTCGATGCTGACGCGGGTGGTGGATGCGCACGGCCGCGACGTGGCGCCCGGCGAGCGCGGCGAGTTGCTGATCAAGGGGCCGGGCGTCACGCCCGGCTACTGGAACCTGCCGCAGGCCACCGATGCCGCCATTCGCGGCGGCTGGCTGCATTCGGGCGACATCGCCTACATGGACGAGGAGGGCGATTACTACATCGTCGACCGCGCCAAGGACATGTTTATTTCCGGTGGCGAGAACGTCTATCCCGCCGAAGTGGAAAACGTGCTGTTCCAGCTTGCCGGGGTGTCCGAGGCGGCCGTCATCGGCGTGCCGGACGCGCGCTGGGGCGAAGTCGGCATGGCCCTGGTGGTGGCCAGGCCAGGCGTGGCGCTCGATGCTGAAGGGGTGCTCGYGTATTGCCGCGCGGCGCTGGCAGGCTACAAGGTGCCGCGCCATGTCCGGATCATCGAGGCGCTGCCGCGCACGCCGTCCGGCAAGGTGGAAAAACACAAGTTGCGCGCGCGTTTCCAGGCGCAATGAGGCGGCGGCCAGCGCCTGTCGCGGCCCAGTTCGATGTCATGCAGTTGCTGTCTTGTGAAATTCTCGTTTCTGTATTGCGTTCCGATAGATCAAGCATGCAAAAGGGGGTCAACATGTTGCGCGGACTTGCAGGACATGGCGGTAGGTGCGGACGCGGAGGGCGCCTGGCGCTGGCAGGCGCGGCAGGCCTGCTGCTGGTGGCATGCGGCTCGAGCGACAACAATGCGAACAACGGCAATCCCAATCCCAATCCCAAGCCCGCGAATATCGGTGCGGTAACGATTACGACCTACGACGGCAACACCGACGACCTGCTCACCGCCGGTCTTGGCAAGGACGGCCTGGGCTCGGCCACGGCGCCGGTGCCGCTGAACCCCGCGGCGCCCACGGCGGCCGAGTTGCGCCGCTATGCCATCTATACCAACTACCGCGCGCTGGTGGATATCACGGTGGGCGGTGGCTATGGCAGCCTGTATGGCCCCAACGTGGACGCGCAGGGCAATGTCACCAGCGGGCAGGGGAAGGTCGCCGGGCGCGAGTACCTGGCCTTCTCGGACGATGGCAGCGGCCAGCAGAACGTGACGATGCTGGTGCAGATTCCCGAYAGTTTCAACGTGGCCAAGCCCTGCCTGATCACGGCCACCTCGTCCGGCTCGCGGGGCGTCTACGGCGCGATTTCCACTGGCGAGTGGGCGCTCAAGCGCGGCTGCGCCGTCGCCTATACGGACAAGGGCACCGGCGCCGCGCCGCACGACCTGGATACCGACACCGTGCCGCTGATCGACGGCACGCGAGCCAACCGTACCGCCGCCGGCACCAGCGCGCAGTTCGCCGCCCCGTTCCCGAATACCAGCCTGGCCGCCTTCAATGCGCTGGCGCCGCACCGGCTCGCGTTCAAGCACGCCCATTCGCAGCGCAATCCCGAGAAGGACTGGGGCACCTTCACGCTGCAGGCCGCCGAATTCGCGATCTGGGCCATCAATGACCGGTTTGGCACGGTGGCCTCCGATGGCACGCGCCAGCGCAGCTTCGGCCCCGACAAGATCGTTGTCATCGCGTCCAGCGTCTCCAATGGCGGTGGCGCGGCCGTCGCCGCGGCGGAGCAGGATACCCAGGGCCTGATCGACGGCGTGGCGGTGGCCGAGCCGAATCTCAACCTGCCCGCCAACACCGGGGTGATCGTCACGCGTGGTGGGGTGCCGGTCAGCAAGTCGGGGCTCGTGCTGTATGACTACACCACCACGGCCAACCTGATGCAACTTTGCACCTCGCAGGCGACCGCGCTGGTGAATGCGCCGGGCGTGGCCTTGTATGCGTTGCCCGCCGTCGGGCTCGTGCAACCGGCGCTCAACCGCTGCCAGTCGCTGGCCAATGCCGGGCTGGTCAGCGGGGCCGACGGGGCCAGCCGGGCTGCCGATGCGTTGCAGAAGCTGCATGATGCCGGCTGGGAGTCGGATTCCGACGCGCTCCATCCGTCGCTTGCCCTTTTTGAGGTGGCCAGTGCGGTATCCGTGACATTCGCCAACGCGCTGGCGCGTGCCGCCGTGGCCGACCGTCTGTGCGGCTACAGCTTTGCCGCCACCGGGACGGCGGTGCTGACGCCGGCGACAATCGCGCCGGCCACGCTCAATGTGTTGTATTCGACGGGCAATGGCGTGCCGCCGGCGGCCGGCGTGCAACTGATCAACGACAACAACCCCGGCGGGCCGCTGCGCGACCTCTATTCCAGATCGCCCGGCACAAGCCTGGCCGATGCCAACCTCGATGGCGCCCGCTGCCTGCGCGCACTGCTGACCGGCACCGGCACCCAGGCCCAGGCGCTGCAGGCCGGGCTGGCGCAGACGCTGCGCTCGGGCGACCTGCATGGCAAGCCGGCCATCATCGTGCATGGCCGCAGCGATGCGCTGCTGCCGGTCAACCATACCTCGCGGCCCTATCTCGGCTACAACCGGCTCAAGGAGGGCAGCGCCAGCAATCTCTCCTATATGGAAGTCACGAACGGCCAGCACTTCGACAGTTTCATCGGCGCGGTAGCGGGCTATGACAATCGCTATATCCCGCTCCACGTCTACCTGAACCGGGCGCTCGACGCGGTCTACGCCAACCTCACCACCGGCACCGCGCTGCCGCCCTCGCAGGTGGTGCGCACGATCGCRCGCGGTGGCATTTTGTCGCCGGCGCCCACCATCCTGCCCACCAACTTGCCGCCGTTTGCCRCCACCCCGGCCAATGCGGACCGGATTACGGTCATCGGCAGCACCGTAGAGGTACCCAACTGATGAAGGCATCCCGCACGCGCGTCCTGACGCAAGAAGATTTCGACCGCTTCGCTTCGCTCTCGCGCGACGACAATCCCATTCACTGCGACCCGCGGTTCGCCAGGACGACGCATTTCGGCGCGACCGTGGCGCACGGCATGTTCCTGTTTTCGCTGCTGTGCGCGCAGATGCGGCGCAGCAACCCCAGGCCGGTCCTGCCGATCGGGCAGACGCTGATGTTTCCTCGTCCCACCTTCGTCGGCGACGGCGTGGCGGCCGTGCTGGTGCTGAACGACACGCCCGGCCAGGACCGTATCGCCCTGGACACCGAGATCCGCTGCATGCAGCGTGGCCGCATGCGAACGGCAGCTACCGATGAGCAGATTACGGCACAGGGAGATGCGATCCTGCTGGTCGACGCAAGTGCCGAAACGCTGGCGCAGGCGCCGCTTGACGAGGCGGACGACGCCGGGCGCCTTGCCGCCGCGGTGGACGGCGACCGGAGGCTCTATCACCTTAGCGTCGGCCAGGAGGCTTCGGCGGTACGCAGTTTCAGCGCCGGCGATATCGATGAATACGTGTCGTTGACCGACGATGGCAACGCCTTCTATACCGACCCGGTATTTGCCCGCAGCCGCGGCTTCGGGGGTGCCATCGTGCCGCTGCCCCTGCTGGCCGGCATGTTCTCGGACCTGCTGGGCACGCGCTTGCCGGGCCGCGGCACCGGCTGGATGAAACAGTCGCTGCGGCTGCGGTCGCCGGCGCGGCTGGGCGAATTGCTGACCGCCTCGGTGCGGATCGTGCGCCTGCGCGGCGACAAGGATCTGGTCAACCTGGCCACCGTCGTCACCGGGGACGATGGCCGCGTGGTGCTGGCCGGCGAAGCCCTGGTGCTGGTGCGCAACCTGGAAGACAAGCGGGCGCTCGCGGCCGCGTGAAATGCGCGGGAGGGAACAGGTCGCAACGTATTTCCTGCGCCACATCAATGGCCGTGCAGTCAGGCCTTGAAATGTAGGCGCAAAGCCTTATCTTTCGATCAGACATCCAGTGTCCGGCCCGTGCGACGGGATCGGCAGGCCGGGGCGCAGACGCCCCGCCTTCCGCATCGGGCACTCATCCGAAAAAGAGGGCTCCTAAATGCGACTTGACAAACTGACTACCCGATTCCAGGAAGCGCTGGCT
>NZ_JBFTLX010000281.1:0-8726 GCF_056396665.1 Cupriavidus sp. 05T313
AGGTGCACCTGGCCGTGGCCCGGGGCGCGGGTGGCGACGCGCTGCGTCGCCTGGCCGGCGCGGCCAGGGCGTGCAAGGTGCTGTACGCGGCCGAGGCGGGCGCCGACCTCACGCAGGCGGTGCGGGCAAGCAGCGCCGATGTGACGGTCGCGGCGTCCACCGCGGCGCTGCTCGAGCAACTGGGCGATGCACTGGCCTCGTTGCCGATGGGCCTGCGCTTCTACGCCGCCGGCGACGAGGATTTCCTCGCCGAGGTGAGCCGGGTGGCGGAACTGCATGGCCTGGATTCCGCCGAGATGCAATGCGAATGCGTGGCGCCCGGCGCGCGGCGGGTCTACTGCGTACATTGCCGCACCTGCAACGCAGCCGTGTCCGGCGGCATCGCGCCCTGCGCGGGCTGCGGCCGCAAGCTGCTGGTGCGCGATCACTATTCCCGCCGGCTTGCCGCCTTCATGGGCGTGATGGCCGATGCGGAAACGCCGGGGGCAGCATGAAACCGCAAGAAAGCATACCGGTACGCGTGACGCGGATCGAGGCGGTGACGCCGCTGGTCAAACGCTTCACGCTGTGCCACGCCGATGGGGAAGCTCTTCCCGCCTTTTCGGGGGGCAGCCATATCGTGGTCGAGATGCAGGGCGAGGACCGCCTGCACCGCAACCCGTATTCCCTGATGAGTTCGCCGTGGGAAACCGGCCAGTACCAGATCGGCGTGCGCCGCGTCGACGAAGGGCGGGGCGGTTCGCGTTTCATGCATGAGCACGTGAAGGAAGGCTCGCTCCTGCGCGTGCGCGCCCCGGTCAATCTCTTCCCGCTGCTCAAGACGCGCCGGAAACACATCCTGATTGCCGGCGGCATCGGCATCACGCCGTTCTTCTCGCAGTTGCCGGAATTGCAGCGGCTGGGAACGCCGTACGAACTGCACTACGCCGTGCGCAGCCAGGAACACGCCGGCTTTGCCACCGAGCTGCTTCGGCTGGCGGGCGAGCGGCTGCATCTCTATGTGGAGGACGCCGGCCAGCCGCTGCACTTCGCCAAAGTGCTGGCAGGCCAGCCGCTAGGCACCGATGTTTATGTCTGCGGCCCCGCCGGCATGATCGAGGCGGTGCGCCAGGCGGCACGCGCGGCGGGATGGCCGGACAGCCACGTGCACTGGGAGCAGTTCCTGGCTCCACCGGCGGGCGCGCCATTCGAGGCAGTGCTCGCGCGCAGCGGCATCACCGTCCAGGTAGGCGCGGAGACCAGCCTGCTCGAAGCGATCGAGGCGGCCGGCGTCAAGGCGTCCTACCTGTGCCGCGGCGGCGCCTGCGGCCAGTGTGAGCTGGAGGTGCTGGAGAACGACGGGGAACTGGTCCACCACGATCACTATCTTTCCATCGAGGAAAGGGCAAGCGGCCGCAAGCTGATGCCCTGCGTCTCCCGGGCGAACTGCCAGCGCCTGGTGCTGGCGATCTAGGAGGCGCGATGCACACCACGTTCAAGCAAGACGAGACTTTCCGCGGCAACTTTGCTTATGCCAACAGCCCGGCCGCGATCCAGCGCTTTCCGTTTCCGTTCCACGAAGACCGGTACATGTACTCGGTCAACATCGAACCGCATGCTGCCGGCCCGGCCGGCAGCGTGACCGAACATCCCTTCGACGTCGACGAGCACTACATCGGCGAATGCCGCGAACGGGCCCTGGTGCTTGCGCAGGACCCGGGCCGCTGCATGGCCTTGCCGCACATGATGCAGGCGGAGTGGGACACGCTGGAGCTGATGATGGAGTCGCTGGCGGCCAGCTATCCCGCGCACTTCACGCTGCGGCGCGACGGTACGCGCTGGACCTGGGAGAACCGCCTGCTGGGCCTGCGCCAGGACTTTGTCTTTGGCGACGCCGCGACGTTGCCGTATCCGCCGCTGGAATACATTGCCCGCCAGAACCAGGGTGACTGGGTGTTGATGGATCAACGCCAGGACAACCTGTTCATGGACGCCGGCATGGTCACCACGCAGGCCGACTGGTCGTTGGATTTCGATCTCGGCATGAGTTTCAGCGAGTGGCACGGACCCGTGCCGCTGGCGCACGAACTGGGCATCTTCGACCGCGCCTTGAAGTATCTGCTGCACCTGCGCGCAGGCGCGCCGGTGCGCCGGCTGAACTGGACCATGACCATTCACCCGCGCCTGGACACCTCGCCGGAGCGCTATCCGGAGTGGGGCGCGGACCGGGCCTCGGTCACTCGCGAGACCGCGGGCGAACTGGTGCACCTGCGGGTGGAACTGCAGACGCTGTTCCGGCTGCCCCGCAGCAATGCCATCGGCTTTGGCGTGCGTTGCTACCTGATCAGCTTGCAGGAACTGGCCACGGTCCCCAGGTGGGCGGCGCGCCTGCACCGCGTGCTGCGCACGCTGCCGGACGAACTGGTCGACTACAAAGGCATCACGCGCTACCGGCAGGCCGCGATCGACTGGCTGGCGCGGCACGACGACGGCCRCACCCTCGGCGCGGGTACCGCCCCGGGGTAAGCGCGGCGAAGACACAACAAGATCGGCACCCACAGAAGATTCAATGCGGAGCCAGCGCGCTCCGCACTGCTTGCGACGCCTTGCGCGATCGCCTTACAAACCGGCTGGAGACAAAAAATGGCCCGCGACCCACGCTACGACATCCTGTTCGAACCGATCCAGATCGGTCCCAAGACATTGCGCAACCGGTTCTACCAGGTGCCTCATTGCATCGGCGCCGGGTCCACGCTGCCCGGCTTCCAGGCCGCGCACCGTTCGCTGAAGGCCGAAGGGGGCTGGGCCGCGCTGAATACGGAATACTGCTCCATCCACCCGGAGTCCGACGACACGCACCGGCTGTCGGCGCGGATCTGGGACGAGGGCGACGTGCGCAACCTGCGCGCGATGACCGACGAGGTGCATAAGTACGGCGCGCTGGCCGGCATCGAGATGTGGTATGGCGGCGCGCACGCGCCCTGCATGGAAAGCCGGGCCACGCCGCGCGGCCCGAGCCAGTACGCGTCGGAATTCGAAACGCTGACCTACTGCAAGGAGATGGATCTGCGCGATATCGCGCAGGTGCAGCAGTACTACGTCGACGCCGCCTACCGGGCCCGTGACGCGGGTTTCGATATCGTCTACGTGTATGGCGCGCACTCCTACTTGCCGCTGCAGTTCCTCTCGCCGTACTACAACAAGCGCACCGACAAGTACGGCGGCTCGCTGGAGAACCGTGCCCGCTTCTGGCTGGAGACGCTGGAGAAGGTGCGCCGCGCCGTGGGCGACGACTGCGCCATCGCCACGCGCTTCGCGGTGGACTCGCTGTACGGCTGCGCGGGCATCGAGGTGGAGCAGGACGGCATGAAGTTCGTCGAGATGGCGGATTCGCTGCTGGACCTGTGGGACGTGGATGTGGGGGATATCGCCGAGTGGGGCGAGGACGCCGGCCCCTCGCGCTTCAACCTGCAAGGCCACCAGATCCCCTGGACGCGCTTTATCAAGCAGGTGTCGAAAAAGCCCGTGCTGGGCGTGGGGCGCTTTACCGATCCCGAGAAGATGACCGAGATCGTGACCAAGGGCATCGCCGACATTATCGGCGCGGCGCGTCCGTCGATTGCCGATCCGTTCCTGCCGAAGAAGATCGAGGAAGGGCGCATCGATGACATCCGCGTCTGCATCGGCTGCAACGTCTGCATCTCGCGCTGGGAAATCGGCGGCCCGCCGATGATCTGCACGCAGAACGCCACCGCCGGCGAGGAATACCGCCGCGGCTGGCACCCGGAGAGGTTTGCCAGGAGGAAGTCCGACGACGCGGTGCTGGTGGTCGGCGCCGGCCCGGCCGGTTCGGAATGCGCGCGCGTGCTGATGGAGCGCGGCCATACGGTCCACCTGGTGGACCAGGCCGAGAAGATCGGCGGCCACCTGAACCAGATCATCACGCTGCCTGGCCTGGGCGAGTGGGGCTATCACCGCGACTACCGCGAAACCCAGATCAACAAGCTGCTGAAGAAGAACAAGCAGAGCCAGCTTGCGCTGGGGCAGAAGGCGCTGACGGCCAACGCCATCCTGGAATACGGCGCCGAGAAGGTGGTGATCGCCACCGGCTCGCACTGGGTCACCGACGGCACCAACTGCCTGACCCACGACCCGATCCCGGGCGCGGACGCCTCGCGCGACGACCAGCTGACGCCGGAGCAGGTGATCGCCGGTAAGAAGGCGATCGGCAAGCGGGTGGTGATCCTCAACGCCGACACCTACTTCATGGCGCCGAGCCTGGCCGAGAAGCTGGCCACGGCCGGGCATGAGGTGACCATCGTCAGCGGCGTGCACCTGGCCAATTACATGCACTTCACGCTGGAATATCCCAACATGATGCGGCGCCTGCACGAGCTCAAGGTCAAGGAGATGGGCGACCATTTCTGCAGCCGCATCGAGCCGGGCCGGCTGGAGATCTACAACATCTGGGGCGACGGATCGCGTCGTACCTACCGCGGCCCCGGCAAGTCGCCGCGCGACGAGAACAAGAGCCATCGCTGGCTGGAGTTCGACTCGCTGGTGCTGGTGACCGGCCGCCGCTCCAACGATACGCTGCACCGCCAGTTGAAAGCGGCGGAGGACCGCTGGGAAAGCGTCGGCATCAAGGGCGTGTACCTGATCGGCGATGCGGAAGCGCCGCGGCTGATCGCGGATGCCACCTTCGGCGGCCAGCGCCTGGCCCGCGAGATCGAGGAGGCGGACGCGCAGATCCCGCTGCCTTACCGCCGCGAGGTGCCGGTCTGGGGCGTGCCGCACAAGAAGGAAGGCACGTTCGAGATCATCTACAAGATCTGATCCGGGCAGGGAACGGCCACGCAGGCCGTTCCCGCCGGACGCTTCGCGCCCCCGCATCCACACAGACGGAAGCCGCCATGCCAGCCGCAGACAAGTTCGACCCGCTCCAGGTCACCCGCGTCCTGTTTGAAGGATTCTCGTCACCTGCCATCGTGCTGTTCTACCTGGTGGGCTTCGCTGCCATCGGCGTGTTCTGCTACGGCACCTACGTGCAGATCCGCAAGTACCGGCGCGGCCAGCCGCTGGGCACGCCGCTGGAAATCGGCAAGCGCTTCATGCAGATGTGCCGCACCGTTGCCAGCCACCGCACCATCGCCCGGCGGGATCCCGCCGCCGGCCGTGCGCACCGGCTGATCTTCTACGGCTTCGCGCTGCTGTTTATCGGCACCGCCACGATCACGCTGGAATACGACATCACCGGCAAGCTGCTTGGCCTGCGCTTCTGGCACGGCAAGTTCTACCTGTGGTTCTCGCTGGTGCTCGACTGCGCCGGCGTGGCCATGATCGCCGGGCTGGTCTACATGATGATCCGGCGCGGCTGGATCAAGCCGCCCAAGCTCGACTACACCCGGCCGGACCGCAAGCCGGGAGAGCCGGGCTATGACCGCAGCGGCTACCGCCGCGAGGACTGGGCCTTCCTGTGGGCCCTGATCATCATCGGCGTGACCGGCTACGTGCTCGAAGCCGCGCGGCTGGTCTGGCTGCAGGAAAGACCCGAGGTGTGGGCGTTGCGCTGGTGGTCGCCGTTCGGCGCCGCGCTGGCCGAGGCGATGCGCACCGTGGGCGTCGGCGCCGGGGCGGCAGGCGTCTTGCGCTCCGGCTTGTGGTGGTTCCACGGCCTGCTGGCGCTGACGCTGATCGCGCTGATCCCCTTCACCAAGGTCAAGCACATTTTCACCGCCGCCGGTTCGCTGATGCTGCGGGATCCGCTGGCTGCGCAGCGCCTGCCGCGCCAGGCGGCCACCGGGGACAAGGTCGGCTACGGCACGATCACCGATTTCACCTGGAAGCACCTGCTCAACCTGGATGCCTGCACCAAGTGCGGCCGCTGCCACGAGGCCTGTCCGGCGCAAGCGTCTGGCGCGCCGCTGTCTCCGCGCGACGTGATCCTCTCGTTGCGCGAGTTCGCCAACGATGCGCTGCAGAAGCAAGCCCTGCCGGACGAGGTCAAGCTGAGCCCGCACGGCAAGGACGGCGGCCAGGTGTTCATGGAGACCTTGTGGTCCTGCCGCACCTGCATGGCCTGCGTGGAGATCTGTCCGGTGGCGATCGAACACGTGCCCATCATCGTCCAGATGCGCCGCAAGCTGGTGGAAGACGGCGATATGGAGCCGCAACTGCAGAAGACCCTGCAGACGATCCACAAGACCGGCAACTCCTTCGGGGAATCCAAGCGCAAGCGCGCGGCCTGGACCAAAACGCTGCCGTTCGAGATCAAGGACGCGCGCAAGGAACCGGTGGATCTGCTGTGGTTCGTGGGCGACTATGCCTCGTTCGATCCGCGCAACCAGAAAGTCAGTCAGGCGTTCGCCACATTGCTGCACGATGCCGGCGTGAAGTTCGGCCTGCTGTTCGAGGGCGAGTCGAATGCGGGCAACGATGTGCGCCGCGTTGGCGAGGAAGGCCTTTACGAACTGCTGGCCGAGACCAATATCGTGACCCTGGGCACCGCGCAATTCAAACGCATCGTTACCACCGACCCGCATTCGTACAACACCATCCGCAACGAATACCCGGATTTTGGGGGCACTTATGAGATCGAGCACTACACCAGCTACGTGCAGCGCATGCTGGAGCAGGGCCAGATCAAGGTGCGCCAGCCGCAGCGCCTGCGCGTGACCCTGCACGATCCTTGTCACCTTGGTCGCTTCAACAAGGGCTATGGCGCGCCGCGTGACATCCTGAAGCAGATCGGCTGCGAACTGGTGGAAATGCCGCGCCATGGCGACAACTCCTTCTGTTGCGGCGCCGGTGGCGGCCGCATCTGGATGCCCGACCCGGTCGGCGTGGAAAAGCCGTCGCAGAACCGCATGCGCGAGGCCGCCGGCATCGAAGGGCTGGAAGTCTTCGTGGTGTGCTGTCCGAAGGACCTGACCATGTTCGAGGACGCCCTGAAGACCAGCGGTTACGAAGGCAAGTTCGTGGTGCGCGAGTTGATCGAGTTGATCCGCGACGCCCTGGCTGAGCCGGCTGAGGCCGCCCCGGCCAGCCATGCCGCTATCGGCCTGGTGGAAGCTTAGGGCGGGGGCGGAGATGCGATTCTCGGGCCGGCACTGGAACGAGCTGCTGCGGCGTGCGCAGGAAGACGCGGAGCCTTACGCGGCCGCTGCGCTCTATCCGCACGCGTTGCCGGCACACCAGGCGTGCTTGCTGCCGCGCCTGTTCGATGCCCGCCAGGACCGTTTGCTGTTGGCGTCGGCGGGATTCCTTGCGCCAGCGGTACTGGCGCGGCTTGCCACGATCGCCCGCGACGATGCTGCGGTCGGCTTGCGCCTGGCGCRCAATCCGGCCGCTCCCGCGCAGGCGCTGGTGACGCTCTGGCGCGGCGGCGGGGGCGAGCGCCTGCGCCTGCTGCTGGCCAGGCATACGAACATGCCGCGCGGCGTGCTGGCGCAGATGGCCGAAGGCACCGCGCAGGTCGAGATTCTGCGGGCACTGTGCGAGAACACGGGTACCGCTGCCGATGTGCTGGCGGCGCTGGAGCGGCGCCACCTGCCGGTGCTGCACCGCCTGCTTGCCATCAACCTGGCCACCGCCGCGGATACGTTGCTGTCCCTGTGGGCGGCGGCGGTAGACGAGCCGGCCGTGCGCGCCCAGGTCTTGCTGCATCCGCATTGCCCTGGCCGCTTGCTGGAGGCCGTGCCCGAGACCGTGCTGGAACGGCGCTGCGGGGCGCGGCATCCGCGCGCGCCGGTGGCGCTACTGCGGCAACTGGCGGCCGATGCCGACCCGACCGTGCGGCGCGCGGCCGCCGCCCATGCCGCCGTGCCCGCGCAAGCGCTGCTGACGCTTTGCTTCGATGCCGAGGCCGGCGTGCGCCGCGCGGTGGCGGCGCGGGCGGACCTGTCGGCAAGAATGGCCGGCTGGCTGCAGGAGGACACCGATTCCTGGGTGCGCCGCACGGTGGCCCGCAATGCGGCTTGCCCGCCGGCGCTCCTGGCGATTGCCGCTGCGGACGCTCATGCCGAAGTACGGCGCGCCGCCGCCCGGCATCCAGCCTGTCCCGCTGCCGTACTTGAGCGGCTTGGCGCAGACCCTGAGGACTGGGTCCAGGCGGGCGTGGTCTACCGCGACGAACTGGCGCCGCCGCTGCTGCGCCGGCTCGCGCGCAGCGCCAGCGTGGACGTGCTGGCGGGCGTGGCGCGCAATGCCGCCACATCGCCTGCGCAGCTTTCCAGGCTGGCGGCGCACGAGAGTCCGGACGTGCGCCGGGCAGTGATCCTGAACCGCGCCGCACCGCGCGGCGTGCTGCTCGCCTTGCGTCAGGATGGCTATGCGCTGCACCGGGCGATGGTGCTCGATCACCCCAATTTCACGGATGCGGACCGCTGGCGCATGCGGGACGACCCCGACACGCAGGTTCGCTTCCGCATATTCAGTCATTTCGCGCGGCTGGCCGGCGTGCCCGCCGCCGCGCATACCGAGGCTCCGCCGAGAGCCGAACAATCAGCACCGCTGATGACGATGGAGACGCTATGAAGATACTGGTGACGATCAAGCAGGTGGCTTCGCTGGACGAGGACTTCGAGATGCGCGGTGACAACCGCGATATCGACCCCGACTTCCTGGTGCACGACCTGAACGAGTGGGACAACTTCACGCTGGAAGAGGCCATGCGGCTGAAGGAGGGGCCTGGCGGGGACAACATCGAGGTGGTCGTGGCCACGGTGGGGCCCGACAGCGCCGACGAG
>NZ_JBFTLX010000282.1:0-19508 GCF_056396665.1 Cupriavidus sp. 05T313
TCGACGAACTCCACCACGCGCGGGTACTTGTAGGCCGCCATATTCTCCTTGGCCCACTCGATGATGTCCTCGGGCGTGGTCTTGCCCCTGGCATGCGTCTTTAGCACCACCACCGCCTTCACCGTTTCACCGCGGTAGGCGTCGCGCGTGCCGATGATGCAGGCCTCCTGCACATCGGGATGCTTGTACAGCAGGTTCTCGACCTCGGCCGGCCACACCTTGAAGCCCGACGCATTGATCATGCGCTTGAGCCGGTCGGTGAGGAAGTAGTAGCCCTCCTCGTCCATGCGGCCCAGGTCGCCGGTGCGGAAGAAGGTCTTGCCCTCGAATTCGATAAAGGCATCGCGCGTGGCATCCGGCTTGCGCCAGTAGCCCTTGAACACCTGCGGGCCGCACACGATGATCTCGCCGACCTCATTGACCGCCACCTCCTTGAGCGTGACCGGGTCGATCACGCGCGCGTCGGTATTGAAGCTTGGCACGCCGAGGCACTGCAGCTTGGGCCGGTCGCCCGGGTTGCTGTGGGTCGGGGCCATGGTCTCGGACAACCCGTAGCCTTCAATGTAGTTCAGGCCGAACTGCTGCTTCAGGCGCTCGGCCACCGCCTGCGGCATCGCCGCGCCGCCGCCGCCGATATAGCGCAGGCTCGACAGGTCGAACTGGTCGAGATTCGGGCTGCCCAGGAAGTCGATGACCATGGTCGGGATGTTGGTCCAGTGCGTGACCTGGTAGCGCGAGATCAGCCGGCCSGCKACTTCRCGGTCCCAGCGCGGCAGCATGACCACGGTGGCGCCGCTATAGATCGGGCCGTTCATGCCGTACTGCATGCCGGTCACGTGGAACAGCGGCAGCACCGACAGGATCGTCGACTCCGCGCCGCTGCCGCTCCAGATGCCACCCCCGACCACGTTATGCATGACGGACCGGTGGGTATGGATGCAACCCTTGGGGAAACCGGTGGTGCCCGAGGTATAGGGCATCACCGCCATGTCGTCCGGGCCGGCGGTATGCGGTCCGGGCACCAGTTGCGCGGCGAGCGCTTCGGCCCACGGCGTAGCGCCGGCGGGCAGCGGATGCTGGGTGGTCAGCCAGGCCGCCGGGGCGTCTTCCGGGTTTTCGTAGCTGGCCGGCAGCGCATCGCTGTATTGCGTGACCAGCAGATGCTGCAGGCGCTCACCGGCCGGCAGCTCGGCGTTGGCCTGCTCGGCCCCGCCGGCGAGATCCGCGCTGCAGATCGCCACGGTAGCCTGCGCATCGCTGATGTAATGCTTGAATTCCTCGGTACGGTTCATCGGGTTCACCGGCACGACCACGGCGTCAGCGCGCAGGATCGCGTAGTAGGCAATGATGAATTGTGGACAGTTCTGCATGTAGAGCAGCACCCGGTCGCCCTTCTTCACGCCCGACTTTTGCTGCAGCCAGCCCGCCACTGCGCTGGCCTGGGCTTCCAGCGCCCGGAACGTGATGGCGTTACCGAAATACCGGATGGCTGCCTTGTCGGGGTAGCGCTGCGCGGAGACCACCAGGTTGTACCAGAGCGAGGTCTCCGGCAGCACGATCTCGGTGGGCGCGCGCTTGGGCCAGAACTGGAAATGCGGGCGCGCGGGCTGGGTGGTCTGCATAAGGGTCTCCTGTGCGGTCTGTCCGACCTGGTCTTGGAATGCAAGTGAAGCAATGAATCAAGGAATATAACCGAACGACCGTTCTATTTTCAATCCATCGCTTACCCTTGCCCATCGTTGCTTCGATGGGCCACGGTTGCAATCGGCGGGTCCCGCCCCAAAATGCGGGAGGTCGGCGCGCAAGGCGCGTCATTGCGCGTTTTCCCTCGCGGCCCCGCCGCGGGTGTGCCACTTTCGAGACTAAGCCATGAGTGACGTAACCCTGCAGAATTTCGAGACGGACGTGATCGAGACGTCGCGCCACATCCCGGTGCTGGTGGATTTCTGGGCGCCCTGGTGYGGTCCTTGCCGCACCCTCGGGCCGATGCTGGAAAAGCTCGAAGGGGAAGCCGCCGGCAAATGGCGGCTGGCCAAGGTGAACGTGGATGAAAACCAGGAACTGGCGGCACATTTCGGCGTGCGCAGCATTCCACACGTGGTGGCATTTGCCGACGGCAAGGCGGCCGACCAGTTCACCGGCGTGCTGCCCGAGTCCGGCCTGCGTGAGTTTATTGCCCGCGTGATGCCCGATCCGGGCCAGGTGGCCCTGCGCGCGGCGCTCGACCATGCCGCCGTGGGCGACCGCGACGCCGCCAGGTCAGCCTTCCAGGCGGCGCTGGCATTCGATCCCGGCTTTGACGCGGCTCGCCTCGAGTACATCGGCTTCCTGCTTGACGAGGACACCCTGGACCAGGCCCAGGCGGAGTTCGGCATGCTGTCGCCGGGCGCGGCCCAGGAGGACGGTTACGCGGCATTGCGCACCCGGATCGAGGCCATGCGCGGCGTCTCCGACCTGCCCGACGCAGCCACGCTGGAGGCCCGCGTCGCCGCCGCGCCCGGCGACCTGCGGGCGCGGCTGGACCTGGCCCGCGCGCTGATCGCACATCGGCAATACGAGAAAGCGCTGGAACAGCTGCTGGCCATCGTGCGGACGGACCGCACCTTCGAGGACGATATCGGGCGCACGGCAATGCTGTCGGTATTCACGCTGATGAGCGACCAGCCCGAAGCGGTTGCGCGCTGGCGCCGGCTGCTGGCCTCGGCGCTCAATTAAACTGCCGGGTGCGTGCGGCGGGCCGGGCCCGCCGCCTTACTTGGCCCTGCCGCCCCTGTTCGCCTTGATCCTGTTCTCGCCGTGACTGCTTCCCCGCCCCGCCTGACCGATTTCCAGACCGCCCCCGAACCGCTGCCCAGCCACGACCGGCCGCGCCCCGACCGGCTGGTCGCCGGCAACCCGGACCGCACCACCTGGACGCACTACAGCGCCAGCCAGGGGGATTTCGACTGCGGTATCTGGGCTTGCGAGCCAGGCGCCTGGCGCATTGCCTTCCCGGCGGGCAAAGAGGAATTCTTCCATGTCATCAGCGGACGCCTGCGCATCAGCGACGACGCCGGCAATGCCCGCGAATTCGGCCCCGGCGACGCCTGCGTGATCCCGGCAGGCTTCACCGGCCTGTTCGAGGTGCTCGAAGCGGTGCGCAAGCACTTTGTCGTGCTGGACCGCGCGGCTGCCAAGGCAGACTAGGCCACCTGCCCGGACGGTGCCTCGATCAGCGTGAAGCCGTTCTCGCGCATGTGGCTGACCATCATCGCGTCCATGCCCTTCACATGCTGGTCGAACCAGCCCGGTAGTTCCGACAGCAGGCGCCGGCCGAGCGCCAGGTCTCCCTGCGCCACTTTCTCGCGTACCGCGCCAGCCACCGCCAGCACCTGCTGGTGCTCGCCGCGATGGCAATGCTGCGGGCCGAAGGCCATCGCCTCCATCCACGCTTCCTCCTGTCCGAAATGATGGCGGGTGTGATCGATCCACTCGTCCAGCGCCGCCAGGAAACGGGCATCGTCCGCGCGCGTGGCGGCATCCAGCAGTTGCACGAATTCGGCGTGGGTGGCGTCGGTCACCGGCTCGCCCAGCAGCAGGTCGGAGGCCAGGGTGGCGGTGCTTGGGGAGGAGGAATCGGTCATATCGAGAGGACAAAAGCGCGCAAACCGCAAGGATACCGAATCCACGCAGGGCGGGGCTGATCCAGGACAAATCGCTGCGCGGCGGGGGCAGCCCGCGCCCGCGGGTTATGCTGACGGCTGGCTCTTTCCTCTCACCAGGCTGCGCCCTGGCTTCCCATGCCCCGACTGCTCTTCTTCTGCGGCCATGCCGGCACCGGCAAGACCACACTGGCCCACCGCCTGATCGGCCCGCTGATGCAGGCCACCGGCGAGCCCTTCTGCCTGCTCGACAAGGACACGCTTTATGGCGCCTACAGCGCCGCGGCGATGGGCGCCTTGACCGGCGACCCGAACGACCGCGACAGCCCCACCTACCTCAAGCACCTGCGCAATGCCGAATACCACGGCCTGCTCGATACCGCGCGCGAGAATCTCGCGCTGGGCATCAGTGTGATCGTCGTGGGTCCGCTATCGCGCGAGGTGCGCGACCATCTGCTGCACGACACCGACTGGCTGCGCGTGCCCGCCGGCACCAGGGTACGCACGCTGTGGGTGCACCTGCCGGAAGACGAGGCCCGCGCCCGCATCGTGCGGCGCGGCAACCCCAACGACGCCTACAAGCTGGCGCACTGGGACGACTACCGCACGCGGCGCTTCATGCCCGCACCGGAGCAGTACCCCGAACTGGCCTACTTCGACAACACCGCGCCGGGCGAGGCCGAACTGGCCGCCCTGCTGGCGCGCCTTGCGGCGTGACGCGAGACCTCAGTCGGGCGCCGTGAGGGCGGCCAGCACACTCGAAGCCGCCACCATCCCGAACACCGCGGTCACCGCCACCGAGGAGCCAAAGCCGGAGCAGGCCAGTCCCTGCGGGCCGGCTGGCGGCGCGGTTGGCGCGGCCGGCGCGCCTTCCGGGGCCTCGTCGATCTCGCAGGACTGCTGTTCGGGCTCGGGATAGCGCAAGGGCTCGTCCGAGTAGACCGCGTCGATGCCGAACTTTCTCTTGGGATTGCGCGGCCAGCCCCAGTCCTTGCGCAGGCTGGAACGCACCTTGGCCAGCAGCGGGTCCTGGACGGTGCGTGAGAAATCGACGACGCGGATACGGGTCGGGTCGAGCTGGCCGCCGGCACCGCCGCAGGTAATGATGCRCCGGCCCTCGCGGCGCGCCCAGCCCAGCATGGCAATCTTGACCTTGACCGAGTCGATCGCGTCGATGATGTAGTCGTACCCGCCAAGCAGTTCCACGACATTGTCCGGGGTAACGAAATCGTCAACCTGCATGACCTGGCAGCGCGGGTTGATCTGCACCATGCGCTCGGCCATGGCCTGCACCTTGGCGCGCCCATAGGCATCGCCCAGCGCGTGGATCTGGCGGTTGGTATTGGATAGCGCGATATGGTCGAGATCGATCAGCGTGACGCGGCCGACCGCGTTGCGCGCCAGCGCCTCGGCCGCCCAGCTGCCCACCCCGCCGATGCCGACCACGCAGACGTTCGCCGCCTCCAGCCGCGCCAGGCCCTCCGCGCCATACAGGCGCGCCACGCCGCCGAAACGGCGGTGGTAGTCGTCGTCCTCCGGGCTCTCGTGGGTAAGGGCCGGCGGCAGTTGCGCCAGTTCCGGCGGGACGGAGGTTTCCGGGACGAGGTTGCTCATTTCTTGCTCGAAGCTTGCTGGTTTTGAAGAGAGACTGGGGGGAAAAGCGCGCATTGAGGCACCTTGTCAGCCAAGCGCCGACAGGAGAACGGGGCGCGCAACTATACAATACCCACAGCCGTGGTTCGACCGCCGCATTGTCTCGCAGACAGCGCGCGGCTGCCCGCGCCAATCAGGAAACCGACCCCATGCCCGTGCGCCGCAAGGCCATTCTCTGGAGTGTACTGACACCGCTGGTGCTCATCGCTGCGCTCGTCGTGGTGATTCTGACCTTCGACTGGAACCGCCTCAAGCCATGGCTTAACCAGAAGGTCTCGGAGGCCATCGGCCGGCCTTTCGCCGTCAACGGCGACCTTACCCTGACCTGGCGCGGCGCCGAGGGCGAAACCGGCTGGCATACCTGGGTGCCCTGGCCGCGCCTTTCCGCGCGCGATATCACCATTGGCAATCCGGAGTGGGCCCGCGAGCCCAACTTCGCCACCGTGCGCGAACTGATCTTCGTGMTGCGCCCGGTGCCGCTGCTCTCCCATCAGATCGCGATTCCCACCATCGTCGTAGACAGTCCCGTAGTCTGGCTGGAGCGGCTGGCGGACCAGCGCAACAACTGGACCTTCGCCACCCCCGCAAGCAAAACGCCTTCGCAGTGGCGGCTGGATATCGGCGAAGTGGCGCTGGCGCGCGGCGATCTCGCCCTGACCGACAAGGCGATGAAGATCGAACTGCAGGCGCGCCTGGACACCATCGGCGACGCGGCCCTCTATGAGAAGACCCGCGACGGCGCGCTGATCGCGCCGCCGGCGTCCGGCGCGGCCGGCACGGGGGCCGCCAGTGCCATCGGCGCATCCGGCCACGCCGGCAGTGCAAGCAGCGCCGGCGGTCCGCGCTACGGCATCCGCTGGAAGGCCACGGGCCGCTACAACGAGACCACCATCAACGCCAGCGGCAAGGCCGGTGCCGTACTGAGCCTGCGCGACGCCAACGTGCCCTTTCCCCTGCAGGCCGATGTCCGGGTCGGCAATACGCGCGCGGTGGTGGAGGGCACGCTGACCAACCCTGCCCACCTCGGTGCGCTGGACATGCACCTGCAACTGTCGGGCGACAATATGGCCAAGCTCTACCCGCTGACCGGCATCGTGCTGCCGAGCACCCCGCCCTACGAAACCCGCGGCCGGCTCGTTGCCACACTGCGCAAGGGCGCATCGGAATACCGCTACGACAAGTTCACCGGCCGCGTCGGCGGCAGCGACCTGAACGGCTCGCTCACGTACACCCAGCGCCAGCCGCGCGCCCTGCTATCCGGCGAGCTGGAATCGAACCAGTTGCGCTTCGAAGACCTGGCTCCGCTGATCGGCGCCGACGCCAAGCCCGGGCAGGCTGCCTCGGACAGCACGGTGCGCCAGCCGGCTGACAAGGCCCTGCCGGTAGCGCCATTCCGCACGGAGCGCTGGGACAGCATCGACGCCGACGTGAAGTTCACGGGCAACCGCATCATCCGCACCACCGACCTGCCGATCACCGACCTCGTCACCCATCTCAAGCTCGACGATGGCGTGCTCACGCTCGACCCGCTGAATTTCGGCGTGGCGGGCGGCAACCTGACGTCGTCGCTGCAACTCGACGGCAAGCGCGAGCCGCTGGCCGCCACCATCGACATGAAGGCGCGCCATCTCCAGCTCAAGCAACTGTTCCCGAAGTTCGAGACAATGCGCGCCAGCATCGGCGAGCTCAACGGCAGCGCCAGACTGAGCGCCACCGGCAACTCGGTGGCCACGCTGCTGGGCACGTCCAATGGCGAAGCCAAGCTGCTGGTGGAGAACGGCACCGTCAGCAAGTTCCTGCTGGAGGCAATGGGCCTGAACGTGGGCAGCGTGGTGATCCGCCAGCTGTTCGGCGACAAGCCGGTGCAGATCAACTGCGGCGTCAGCGATTTCACTTTCACCAAGGGGGTGGCCCGCGCGCGCACCTTCGTCCTCGACACCCAGGACGCGGTGATCGAGACCAGCGGCGCCGTCGACCTCGCCAGCGAGCGGCTTGCGCTCACCGTCCGGCCCGAGTCCAAGGGCCTGCGCATTTTTTCGCTGCGTTCGCCGCTCTACGTGGGCGGCACGCTGAAGAAGCCATCGGTCAGCCCGGACATCGGCGTGCTTGCCTTGCGCGCCGGCGGCGTGGTGGCGCTGGCGCTGGTGGCGCCGGTTGGCRCCGCCATCCTGCCGCTGATCGACCTTTCCACCGCCGACGAGAGCAGCCAATGCGGCAGGCTGCTGGCGGAAATCCGCAAGCGCCCCACCGCGCCGCCGCCCGGCCAGGCCTATCAGGAGCCGGGCACAGGCAGCACAGGCAAGACCGGCCAGAGCGCCGGGCCCCCGCCCTCGCCCGACGCACGGGCCGCGCCCGCCCGGCCAGCGGGTGCGGCGCGCCCCAGCCCACCTCAGCGCGCTACGCCAGAGACTTCCCTGTACCAGGGCGGCTAAGCCGTGCCGGGCTGCCGGCCCGGCGTTGCCTGTCGGCGACACGCGCCCACTGACGAGCATATTCCGCGACGCAATTTCGCAACACTTTGGTGCATAAGCACAGTCTGTCGTTGTATATCGCCCACGCCGCTCGCATAATTAAACAGCCATTTACAACAAAGTCTTCAATACATGGCACGAAGCGGATGTCCGGCGGCGGATTGATTCCGGCGTTGGAGTCCTTCTTGGGTGCGGTTTCGGCCGCACTTGTTTTTTCCGATTTCCTTCCAGCCCCCGCCCCAGCATGACGCCGCTACACGCCACCGTCCCGCCGATCAGTTGCCTGATCGCGCTAACGGTGTGCAACCACGTGGCCTTCAATGCCAGCCGCGTGGTGGTGTCGCTGTTCGCCCTCTCGCTCAAAGCCTCGACCGTCACGCTCGGCATCCTGATGTCGCTGTATGCGCTGCTGCCGATGCTGCTCGCCATCCACGCCGGCAAACGCATCGACGAGATCGGCCCGCGCAAGCCGATGACGGCGGGCTCGCTGATGGTGGCTGCGGGCACGCTGCTGCCGGCGGTGTGGCCGGACATTGCCGCGCTCTATCTCTCCTGCGCGCTGATCGGCGTTGGCTTCATGCTGGTGCAGGTTGCCATGCAGTTGCTGATCGGGCAGATTTCCACCGATGCCACTCGGCTGCGCAATTACACGCTGCACGCGCTGGGCTTGTCGTTCTCCGGCACGCTGGGCCCGGTCGTGATGGGCTACGTGGAAGGTGATTCGCGTTGCATTGCTGGTCGGCGCGGTGGCCTACCTGATCTATCCCTTCGTCACCGCGTTCTGGCTGATGTGCTGCCTGGCCTTCCTGCTCGGGCTGGCGCTGGGCAGCGCCCAGCCCAACGTCATGAACATCCTGCATACGGCCTCGCCCACCGGGCGCGCCGGCGAGGCGCTGGGCCTGCGCTCGGCCGTGCTCAATACCAGCCAGGTAGTGTGGCCGCTGACGTTCGGCGTGGTCGGCACGGCGCTTGGCATGTTGCCGATCTTCCTGTCGATGGCCGGCGCGATGGGTGTGGCGGGCTACTACTCGCGCGGCCAGGCCCGCAAGCTGCCTCCGCCGCCGGCCTGAAGCGCAAGCGGCCTCGCCGGCGACTTGCGCGCGCGCAAATGCGGCTTGCTTCGCTTTCGCTATACTCAAAGCAGACAGGCCGCACGCGCAGGGCGCCTGCCCGCGCGCGGCCTGCTGACTCGATACCTGATCCGACATGACCCAACTCGCCGACCTCCGCCGCACCTACGTACTCGGATCGCTGTCCGAATCCGATGTGGCGTCCGATCCCATCAGCCAGTTCCAGCGCTGGTTCGATGAAGCCATCCACGCCAAACTCCCCGAGCCCAATGCCATGACGCTGGCCACCGTCGACGCCGACGGCCAGCCCTCGGCACGCATCGTGCTTCTCAAGGGCATGGACGCAATGGGCTTCACCTTCTTCACCAACTACGAAAGCCGCAAAGGCCTGGACATTGCCGCCAACCCACGCGCGGCGCTGCTGTTCCACTGGGTGCAACTGGAGCGCCAGGTACGCGTGGAAGGTCGCGTTGAAAAAGTTACCGAAACCGAGAGCGATGCCTATTACGCAACACGGCCACTTGGCTCGCGCCTCGGCGCGTGGGCCTCGGAGCAAAGCCGCGAGGTAGCGGACCGCACGATACTGGAGCAGCGCGAAGCGGATTTCCGCGCCAAGTTCGGCGATAACCCGCCGCGCCCGGCGCACTGGGGTGGCTATCGCGTGGTGCCGACCCGGATCGAGTTCTGGCAGGGGCGGCCTTCGCGCCTGCACGACCGGATCGCCTACCGGCTGCAGGCGGATGGTGCCTGGCAGATCGTGCGCCTGTCGCCCTGAACGCGGTGCCGGCCGCCAAGGCCGCGCACTGCACAATATTAAGATTTGTCGTAAAGTGGATAAAGGTCGCCACCGGGAGGCGGCGGCCGCCACGAGCAGGCCCCGCCTGCCCGCTGCTGTGAGTTCGAGGAGTGTGCCGCAACCTGTCAGGAGGGAGGCCGCATGTTTTTCAAGCAAGCACTGGACAAGCAACTGGACCACTGGATCGCCGATCTGCGCGATCGGGCCAATCTCCCTGTCAGGCTGCGCCTGTGGAACGGCAACGAGTATCCGCTCGGCCGCTTCGAGCAGCCGGCGGTGACGCTCACGGTACGCGAGGCGGGCGCGCTACCCCTGCTGCTGACGCCCAGCCTGGATAATCTCGGCGAAGCCTATGTGCAGGAGAAAATCGATCTCGACGGCAAGCTGAGCGACATCATCGCCGTGGCGTACCGTTTCTCGGCGGCCGCCAGCGCACAGGCCGGCGGCGCGCTGGCGCGGGTGGCACGGCACTTCGCGCACACCAAGGCAGCCGATAAAGCCTCCATCCAGTACCACTACGACGTTTCCAATGAGTTCTACCGGCTCTGGCTCGATCCGGGCATGGTCTATTCCTGCGCCTATTTCGAGCATGGCAACGAAGATCTCGCCACCGCGCAGCGCAAGAAGATCGACCACATCCTGACCAAGATCCGGCTGCAGCCAGGCCAGACGCTGCTCGACATCGGCTGCGGCTGGGGCGCGCTGGTGATGCGCGCGGCGGATAAGTTCGGCGCGCGCTGCGTGGGCATCACGCTGTCGCAGAACCAGTTCGACCTGGCCACCGAACGCGTCAGGCAGGCAGGGCTGTCGGACCGCATCGAGATCCGCCTGCAGGATTACCGCGATACCGCCGGCACCTTTGACCGCATCACCAGCGTCGGCATGTTCGAGCATGTGGGCAAGAACAACCTGACCGCTTACTTCAGCCGCATGCGCGATCTGCTGGCCGACGACGGCTACGCCATGAACCATGGCATCACGTCGCCCGATCCCGACAGCGGCGCCACGCCCATGGACGGCTCCGAGTTCATGGATCGCTACGTCTTCCCGCAGGGCGAGCTGCCGCACATCGGCATGGTGCTCAACACGCTGCAGCGCGGGGGCCTGGAGGCCACCGATGTCGAACTGATTCGCGGCCACTACACGCGCACGCTGCGCCACTGGGCGGATAACTTCGAAGCCCAGGGTGATACCATCCGCGCCATGGTGGGCGAAAAGAAGTACCGCATCTGGCGCATCTACCTGGCAGGATGCGGGCATGCCTTCGACACCGAGAAGATGTCGATCTACCAGGTGGTTTGCCACAAGGCCGGCCTGCCGTCGCAGAGCTTGCCCTGGTCGCGTCGCTATATCTACGACAAATCGCTTGACTGAAGCTACTTGACTGAAGACCTGTTCGGCGGCCTGCCGGAGCCAGCGGCGCCGCCCGCTCACGGCACTACCGCAACCAGTGCCAGGGCGAACCCGGCAACGCCTGCCACCAAACCCGCGCGCGGCAAGATCGTGCAGGCGCCGCAGCCGGACCCTGCCCTGCTGGCGCTGGCGGAGCGCCTGCCGGCCGGCCTGCATCTCGGCACGTCGTCATGGTCCTATGGGGGCTGGAACGGGCTGGTCTACCAGGGCGAATACAGCGACAGCCTGCTCTCGCGCAAGGGGCTGGCCGCCTACTCCCAGCATCCCTTGCTGCGGGCCGCCGGCATCGATCGCGGCTTCTATGCACCGATTCCGCTGGCCGACCACGTGGCCTACGCGGCCCAGGTGCCGGCACATTTCCGCTTCCTGGTCAAGGCTCCGGCGAGCGTCTGCGATCCGTGGCTGCGCACGTCCGAGGGTGCGGGCCGGCTCGCCAATGCCAGCTTCCTGGATGCCTCGATCGCCGCGCGGGATTTCGTGGCGCCCGCCACCGCGGGCCTCGACACCAAATGCGGGCCTTTGCTGTTCCAGCTCTCGCCGCTGGGCGCGATGGCCGCGGACAGTGCCGGCTTCCTGTCGCGGCTCGACGCCTTCCTCGGCGCCCTGCCGCCACTCGACCCCGGCGCCACGCCGCACGCCTGCTACGCGGTGGAACTGCGCGACGCCAGCCTGCTCACGCCCCGCTTTATCAAGTTGCTGCGCGCACGCGGCGTACGTTTTTGCCTGTCGGCGCGCGAGCGCATGCCGCCCGCGGAACGGCAATTGCCGGCGCAGGCGCTGATGGACGAAGGTGAGCCCGGTCCCCTGGTGTTGCGCTGGATGCTGCATGCCGGCTTTGCCTATGAGCAGGCCGAATCCCGCTACGCGCCGTTCGACCGGCTGATCGACGAAGACCCGCATACCCGCGCGGTGATCGCGGAGCAGGTGGTACGCACGCTGCGGGCGGGCCAGCCCGCCTACGTGATCGTCAGCAACAAGGCCGAAGGCTCCGCGCCGCTGACCTGCCTGCGCCTGGCCGAAGCGATTGCCGAACGGCTGGCCGGCAGCTAGCCGCCGGCCAGCACCTCAGCGATTCAGGAGGTGGGCGAACTTTTGCCGGAACTTGGCCAGCTTGGGCGAGATCACGAAGGAGCAATAGCCCTGGTTCGGGTGATTCTGGTAGTAGTTCTGGTGACTTTCCTCGGCGCGCCAGTACGGCTGCGCGGGCTCGATCTGCGTCACCAGCGGCGCGTCGTAGAGCTTCTGCGCGGTCACCTCGCGCATCACGTACTCAGCCATGGCACGTTGCGGCTCGGTGTGGGTGAAGATGGCCGAGCGGTACTGCGTGCCCACGTCGTTGCCCTGCCGGTTCAGCGTGGTGGGATCGTGGATGGCAAAGAAGATCTCAAGGATCTCGCGATACTTGATCACCGAAGGGTCGAAGCTCACGCGCACCACTTCGGCGTGTCCCGTGTCGCCGTCGCAAACCTGCTCGTAGGTCGGATGGTTCACGTGCCCGCCGGTGTAACCCGACTCCACGGCGCGCACGCCCTTGACTTGCTGGTACACCGCCTCCAGGCACCAGAAGCAACCGCCCCCCAGGGTGGCAATTTCCCGCTCGTTGTCCATCTTGATTCTCCGGCTCGTGACAATAGCTAGCATACTCGTTCGGCTCCAGGCCTGCCGCCGAAGTATGGCTCGCCGGACCGGGTGACCGCGCCGGAGTCTTGCCGACGCTATTTGATGGGCAAGGCGACCGGCCGGATGGGCGCGGCATCGGCGCCGCGGAACTTCAGCGATGCGCCGATAAAGGCGAACTGGTAGACGCGGTCGCGCGACAACGCCTCCAGGTTCACCAGTTCGATAATCGGTGCGCCCTGCTGCGCCAGCAGATAGGTGTGCACCGGGATGTAGTTGTCGGGCACTTCCGCCGGGAAGGTCTCGAAGCTCAGGTTATCGGCGCCGACCACCATGGCGCCGCCCTCTTCCACGAGAAACCTGGCCGCATCCAGGCCAAGGCCCGGCGGGTTGGCCATGTACGCCTGGGCATTTTCATAATGTTGCATGCGCCCCGTGCGGATCAGCACCACGTCGCCTTTCTGCAGCCCTGTGCCTTGCATGGCCAGCGCGTCGCGCAGGTCCTGCCGGGTCACCCGGTAGTTGTCGGGCAGCATATCCAGTCCCTTGGCCGCGGCTACGTCGATCAGCACGCCGCGGGCGACGATCGGCGGCAGCTTCTCCGCGCCGGTGACTTTCCAGCCGCGATCGCCCAGGTGCTCGGCGGCGGAATAGCCGTTCCAGATCTTGCCGTTCAGGCCGAAGTGATTGAGCGCGTCGATATGCGTGCCCATGTGCGCGTACATGGAAACTGCCGACCCGCTGTAGCTGACATGCCGGTTCATCGCCTCGCCCACCTGCATGGAGTCGGCCACCAGGTTGCCGTGCGGGGTATGGGTCATCCACATCTGGTACGGCGGGTCGCCGGCCGCCTGCCAGCTCGGCATGCCGATGAAGTAGTCGACCGCCAGATCGTAGGCCTGCGCGCCCGAGACGCGCGCCATGATGGCCGCGTGCGAGGCCGGGGTGATCAGGTTGAGCCGGCCTATCTCATCCTTGGGGCCCCAGGGGCTGACGCCTACCTGAGGCGCCGCGGCGGCGGCACCGCTCAGCACGGCTAACAACATCGACAGGGAAAACCTGGCGAACCGGCGCCCGGCGGCGCGGGCGGGATGGGACGGGATGGATTGCGACATGGGAACTCCTGAAAGGTTGGCGCTTTCCACGGCCACGTGGAAGCCATGTCGCCATCCTATTAGGCATTCTTCGGTAGATAATCTGCGCATTCAGACAAACATATTCAACCCAAGGGAAAATATATGGATTTGCTTGCGGCCATGCGCACCTTCCGCCGGGTCGTGGAGCGCGACAGCTTCAGCCAGGCCGCCGCCGATCTCGGGCAATCAACCGCGGCGGTCAGCAAGCAGGTGCGTCAACTGGAGGCGCGCCTGGGCGCGCTGCTGATCCTGCGCACCACGCGGCGCATGAGCCTGTCGGAAACCGGCCGCGCCTACTTTGCCGAATGCTGCCGCCTGCTCGACGAGCTGGATGCGCTGGAGCGGGCCACGGCGGCGGGCAAGGAGGAGATCAGCGGCCGCCTGCGCGTGAATGCGCCGCTCTCATTCGGCCTCAAGGTGCTTTCGCCAATCCTGGTGGCATTCATGACGCGCTACCCGCAGCTGCAGGTCGAGCTGACCCTGGACGACCGGCTGCTGGACGTGGTGTCGGAGGGTTTCGACGTGTCGCTGCGCATCCGCTCCGCGTTGACGGACTCGTCCCTGATCGCAAGGCGGCTGGGCGAGGTCGAGCAGTTCATCTGCGCCGCACCCGGCTACCTGGCAGCCCGCGGCACGCCGCGCAGCGTCGAGGACCTGCGCGGCCACGATTGCCTTGCCTACCAGTTGGCCGACTATCCGGGCAGCTGGCACCTGGAGGGGCCGCTGGGAACCACCAGCATCGAAGTACCGGCCCGCTTCTCGGCGAACAACAGCCTGCTGCTCAGCGACATGCTGCTGGCCGGGATGGGCATCGGCGCGCTGCCTTCGTTCATCGCGCTGCCGTTGCTGGCGCGCGGCGAGCTGATCAGGGTGCTGCCTGAGCATGCGCTGGCCGGACGCAGCATCTACGCGCTTTATGCGAGCCATCGCCATCTGCAACGCAAGGTCGGCATATTCATGGACTTCCTGGCGGAGGCCTTGCGGGGTCAATAGCAGGCGCGCGCGGCCTGGCGCGCGTCAGCCAGACGGCATGGCCAGCATGGCCCGCAATTGCGGCTTGAGTACCTTGCCTAGCGCGCTCTTGGGCAGGCTGTCGAGCAGCACCACCCGCCGCGGCAGCTTGAAGCGCGCAATGGAYAAGGCCAGCGTTTCGCGCAGCGCCTCTTGCGCCAGCGCGGCGCGGTCCGCCCCCGCGGCCGGCACCACGACCGCGACCGGCACTTCGCCCCAGCGCGGATCGGGCAGGCCAACCACCGCGCAGTCCTGCACGCCGGGCAGGCCCAGCAGCACATTCTCGATCTCGGCCGGATAGATGTTCTCGCCGCCGGAGATGATCATGTCCTTGCTGCGCCCGACCACTTCGATACAGCCGTCGGCATTTCGATGGGCTAGATCGCCGGAGTGGAACCAGCCGTCATGGAAGTCCGGATGGTCCGGCTGCCGCCAGTAGCCCTGCATCAGGTTGGCGCCGGCCAGCCAGAGTTCGCCGACTTCGCCATCGGCCACCTCGGTGCCATCCGCGCCGGCCAGCCGCACCCGCACCTCCGGCTGCGGCCAGCCTGCGTAGCCCGGCCGCGCCATGGCCTGGTCCAGGCGCAGGACGACCGATACCGGTCCCGTTTCAGTAGCGCCGTAGACCTGCCCCAGCGGAACGCCGCGCGCGTGAAAGGCATCGATGTACGCGCGGGGAATGGGCGAAGAGCCCGCCATCACGCCGCGCAGCGAGGATAGATCCGCCCGCGGCCAGCCGGGATGCTCGAGCACCGCGCGCAGCGTGGCCGGCACCATCAGCGCCAACGTGGCTCGCGTCTGCGCCAGTGCAGCGAGCCAGGCATCCGGCGCGAAGCGCTGGTGCAGCGTCACCTGCGCCCCGGCCAGCAGCGCCGGCAAGGTCTGGATGCAAAGGCCGCCAACATGGAACAGCGGCAGCGCCGACAAGATATGGTCGTCCTGCGTCATGCCGTGCGCCCACCAGCTCGCGCGGGCGTTGGCCAGCAGGCCAGCCTGCGTATGCAGCGCGCCCTTGGGCTGGCCCGTGGAGCCGGAGGTGTAGACCAGCAGCAGTGGTGCCTGCCCGGGCGGCTGCGATGGCTGCGGCAGCCGCGTGTCCAGCGCTGCCGGCCGGTCGATCAGGCTGTCGATGGGCGCGTGCATGGCAGCTGCCGCCACCTCCGCCGCGGTCTGCGCGTGCGGAGCGTCGTGAAACAGCATGCGAATGCCCGCATGCGCGGCGATAGCGCTCAACTCCGGCACTGCCAGGCGAAAATTCAGCGGCACGAAGATGGCCCCGAGCCTGGCGCACGCGAACAGCAGCGCGAGTTGCAGATCGTGGTTCAGGCACAGCGTGGCCACACGATCGCCCGGCCGCACGCCCCAGGTGCCGGCCAGGTGGGCGCATGCGCGCTCCACGCGCCGCCACAGCCTGCCATAGCTGATGGTGCGGCCCTGGCTATGCAGCGCCGGACGCTGCGGTGCGACGCTCACGTGCGCATGCAGCGCGCGCAGCAAGGCGCCCGGATCCGGGGTGCCGGCGAAGAGCCGGTCGGCACGCTCGCTCATTCGTCGCGCTCACCCGCTTCGTAGAGCGCCTCGCGGCCCATGCGGTCCATGATCAACTCCGCGGTCCAGGGCAGCATCAGCGCGCCGCAGCGCGAATCGCGATAGAGGCGCTCCAGCGGCAGGTCCTTAAGCATGGACTGGCCGCCGCAGGTGCGGATCGCCAGCCGGGCGATATCGTTGGCGCCTTCCATCACCGTGTAGTGGGCGGCGTACAGGCGCATGCGCGCATCCTTGGACGGACTGGCGCAGGCTTCGTGAATCACGCGCCAGAAGATCGAGCGCATGCTCTCTAGCTGGATACGCATCTGCGCCACCGCGATCTGCTTGGTGGGATACATGCGGCGCTTCACCGGCGGCTGGCCCGGCACTTCGCCGCGCAGGTACTGCACGGTGAAATCGTAGGCGGCCTGCGCCACGCCGAGATAGGTGGGCGAGAGCGTGAAGAACATCGCCGGCCAGGACTGCGCAGCCTTGTAGTGGTGCCGAACGGCGCGCGCCCGGCGGCAGCCGCCGAGCCTTCGGAGAAGGGCTGGGCATAGATCGCGCCGTCCCTGACCACGCGGGCGAAATGCAGTTCCCGCCGCGCCTCGTGTTCGGCACGCTGCTCAGGCGTCATGGCGATGCCGTCGGCCAACATGCCGGTCCACATGGTGGAGCAGATATGCATGTTGTAGGTCAGCGCGGTGGCGCCGCAGAAGCGGCCGATCTCCGCGCCCACCATGCAATAGGTGGCAAAGTCCGCGCCCTCGCCGCCGAACTCGCGCGGCACGCACAAGGCCAGCAGCCCGGCTTCGCGCAGGTCGTCGTAGTTGGCAAAGGGGAAGCTGGCCTCGCGGTCCCACTGCGCCGCGCGCGGGGCAAAGCGTTCGCGGCCCAGCCGGTTGGCCAGTGTCAGCAGGCGCGCCTGCGTTTCGGTGAAATCGGCGCTGCCGACGGCAGGGATGAAGTCCAGTGGCATGTCTGTTGTCTCCCGGGGCGCCGCTTGCACGCGGCGATGCCTCGTTGGTATTTTTCTGTGCTCGCTGACTGGCGGCGCCGTATTCAGCGCGCGGGGAAATGCCGGCCGAGGAAGCCCAGCACGGCGGCATTGAAATCCACCGGCCGCTCCATGCAGGCCAGGTGCCCCACGCCCGGCAGGCAAAGGTACTCGGCGCCGGCGATCTTCTGCGCCATGCGCTCCATCACGGCCGGTGCCGCATTGGCATCGTGCTCGCCCGCCAGCGCCAGCACCGGCACGCCGATGCGCGCGAGCATTTCGCGCCGGTCGAAACGCACCAGCGCCTGCAGCGCGGCGCGATAGGTGTCTGGCGGCACCGCTGCCATCACGCTGGCCGCGAACGCCACCGCTTGCGCATCGGCATCCGGCGCGACCATGGCGCGCACCAGTCCGGCCGCCATCTGCGCCATCGTCTTGCCGGCATCGAGCGGTGCCGTGCGCGCTGCAACGAAATCGCGCTGCCACTGCCCGTCGGCCTTGCCGAACGCGGGCGAGGTACCGGACAGCACCATGCCGTCGATCAGGCCGGGCATGGCTGCGTAAGCTTCCTGCGCCACCATGCCGCCCATGCTGTGGCCCAGCAGCACGACGCGCCTGCCGGCATCGCGCTCGGCCTGGAGTACCGGCTGCAAGGCTTGCGCCAGCCCGGCAAAATCGTAAGGCGCGATCAGGGCGCTATCGCCATAGCCTGGCATGTCCCACGCTACCGCGCGATAACCCGCCTGCGACAGCGCATCGAGTTGTGCCGGCCACGCTGCCTTGCCGCCGCCGATGCCATGCAGCATCAAGACGGCTACCGGCCCTGTGCCCTGTGCGACCACGGCAACGCCATTGGGGAGAATCTGGAGATTCGTGTTTGCGTTCATGCTCAGGCATCCGCCTTGGTGGATGGGCTTGGACCGGCAAGCCGGCCCTCGTCGACCTCGCCCGCGCCGTCGAGCGTGATCGTGCAGTTGCGCAGCGGCAGGTCGAAGTGGCCCAGCGTATGGCGGCCGGCCACCTCGTTGGCGCCGGTGGAATAGAGGAAGTTGCCGGCGAAGGCGCGCAACTCTGTCCCGTTGCAGTCGCGCTTGTCATAGAAGGTCATGGCATCCCAGCGGGCCTGCGGGTTCAGGCCCCAGCCCACATGCGAGACCGCATAGGCATCGCGCGTGCCTTCGCGGTCAGCCCAGGCTGCGTAGTAGCCGCGCATCATGTCGGCGTCCATGCCCTGCCCTTCGATGCCGACCATGTAGTCATCCTCGATATGGCAGACGATGGTGTCGCGCAGGTAGGTCTTGAAGGTCAGGTTGACGTCGCCTGACGCCAGCACCAGGGTGCCGTTGACCTGCCCGCCGGCGGGGAATGCCAGGCAAAGGCCGCCCGGCCAGTGCGCGACCTGGCCCGGCTTGTTGCAGTAGCCCCAGACACCGCCCACGCGCGCGCTTGCCAGGCCGACGCGCAACTCGGTGCCTGCCGCCGAGTGCACGCGCATCTCGCGCGCGCCGCGCAGCCGCTTCATCGCGGCGCGCACGCTGCCCTCCAGCGCGGGATCGGGCAGGCAGCGCTCCAGGATTTCGGGGTGTTCGTTGCTGACCATCAACAGGCGCGGCATGATGCCGTCGGCGCCTTTCAGGATCAGGGGCAGTTCGGGCGCATGGAGCAGGCCCTCCACGGTGCAATCGATCACCAGGTGGCAGCGCTGCAAGGCGGCTACCACGGGTGCCAGCTGCTGCAGGGCATCGCTGGCCCCGGTGGAACGCACCGGCGCTGGCGCCTGAAGCACCGGGGACGGTACCCGGAGGCGCACCGGCGTGGCGCCGAGCGATTGCACGGCCAGTTCAGCCAACTCCACATTGACGCGTCGGGATTGGGACTCCGTTACAATCCCAACCACTTCCTGGGCGGTCAGGGCGCACAGTTCAAGGGTGCGCCGAAAAGCCGCCAGCCAGCGGTGCTCGATTTGCTCGATGAGCATTTGTCTCCTCCTGGTGCGATCCTGCCGTGGTCTTGGCATGGTCCCGGCGGCAGTCTTGGTGGGTCTGCCCACCGATGCCGCCGCCGGGCGCATTAGCTTGTGCTTGTGATTCTTGTCGCTGGCGCAAATAATATATGAAATTTCATGGATCCCAGTGGAGCCCGCACGATGGGCATGCCTGAGGCCTCCGGCAAGGCC
>NZ_JBFTLX010000283.1:0-14877 GCF_056396665.1 Cupriavidus sp. 05T313
CAACAGTGGCAAGCGAATCGGCTCAGCCGGGAGGAGTTGTGTTCCGGACATCATTTTCCCCAGTCAGTCATTTAGGCGTAAATTGGGTCTCATGAATCGATTGCAAGATAGGTGCCAACGATTCAATGCATTGTGCAAATGCTGCTCCCCGCACTTGCAAGACCCGTCCAAACAGCATACCCCCGTTTTCCCCCCTTCGTTTTACGAAAATGAAGAAAAAAAGCCGCTCGCTTTTCGCGAACGGCCTTTAGGACTCGCTGCCGGCCTGAGATCGTCATAAGCGCCGGCGTTCGCGTCAGTTCGAACCAGCCACCTTCGGCTGTTCCTCATACATCAGCAACGGCGGAGCGTCCCCGGTGATGGTGTTCTCGTCGATCACCACCTTTTGCACGCCCTTGTAATTGGGCAAGTCATACATCACATCCATCAGCGACTGTTCGAGTATCGAACGCAAGCCGCGTGCACCCGTCTTGCGACGGATCGCCTTGCGGGCAATCGCGGACAGCGCGGCCGGACGGATTTCCAGCTCCACGCCTTCCATCGCCAGCAGCTTCTGGTATTGCTTGATCAGCGCGTTCTTGGGCTCGACCAGGATCTGCATCAGGGCGGCCTCGTCCAGCTTGGCCAGCGTCGCCACCACCGGCAGGCGGCCGATCAGTTCCGGGATCAACCCGAACTTGATCAGGTCTTCCGGCTCGACCTGCGGCAGCACCTCGCTGGCCTCGCGCTCTTCCTTGCTCTGAACCTGCGCGGCAAAACCGATGCCGGTCTTGTCCGAGCGCTGCATGATGACCTTTTCCAGGCCGTCAAACGCGCCGCCGCAGATAAACAGGATGTTGGTGGTATCCACCTGCAGGAAGTCCTGGTTCGGATGCTTGCGGCCGCCCTGCGGGGGCACCGAAGCCATCGTAYCTTCGATCAGCTTGAGCAGAGCCTGCTGCACGCCTTCACCGGACACATCGCGGGTGATGGACGGGTTATCCGACTTGCGCGAAATCTTGTCGATCTCATCGATGTAGACAATGCCGCGCTGTGCCTTTTCCACCTCGTAATTGCAGTTCTGCAGCAACTTCTGGATGATGTTTTCCACGTCCTCGCCGACATAGCCGGCTTCGGTCAGCGTGGTGGCATCGGCGATCACGAACGGCACGTTCAGCAGGCGCGCCAGCGTTTGCGCCAGCAACGTCTTGCCCGAGCCGGTGGGCCCGATCAGCAGGATGTTGCTCTTGGACAACTCGACGTCGTCCTTCTTGCCGAGGTGCTTCAGGCGCTTGTAGTGGTTGTACACCGCTACGGCCAGGATCTTCTTGGCCTGCTCCTGCCCGATCACGTACTGATCCAGGCTCTCGCGGATCTCGTGGGGGGTGGGGAGATCGGACTTGGCCGAGGCGCCCGCATCCTTGTCGGATGCGGCTGCCTCGTCGCGGATGATCTCGTTGCACAGATCGATGCATTCGTCGCAAATGAACACCGACGGGCCGGCGATGAGCTTCTTTACCTCGTGCTGGCTTTTGCCGCAGAACGAGCAGTAAAGGAGCTTCTCACTGGATGAACCTTTTTTATCCGCCATAGGAATCAGTCACATTAGCAGTGTGCGTGCCGCAGTGCCGGAGCGCTGCGGGGATACGCTTCAAACGCATCATACGCCAAAAAAATTGGCGCGGCGGGTAGACCCCCACGCTGTGGGGCAAAAGCAAAAAACGAGGCACAAGGCCTCGTTTCTGCATAGCCTTCTTCGTTGCGGCCGGACGGCGATACCCTAAGGATCACCGCCCGGCCCCTGCCCGGCCCGCCTTGCGGCAGCCGGGCCGGTCTGTCAGGCACGGCGGGTGAGCACCTTGTCGATCAGGCCGTAGTCCACTGCCTGATCGCCGCTCATGAAGTTGTCGCGATCGGTATCGCGGGCAATCTTCTCGACCGGCTGGCCGGTGACTTCCGACAGGATCGTGTTGAGCCGCTCGCGCAGGTACAGGATCTCGCGGGCCTGGATCTCGATGTCCGAGGCCTGGCCGCGCGCGCCGCCCAGCGGCTGGTGGATCATGATGCGCGAGTTGGGCAGCGCCGAACGCTTGCCCTTGGCGCCAGCCGACAGCAGGAACGCACCCATGCTGGCTGCCATGCCCATGCACAGCGTGGCCACGTCCGGCTTGACGAACTGCATGGTGTCGTAGATGGCGAGGCCAGCCGACACCGAGCCACCCGGCGAGTTGATGTAGAGCGAGATGTCCTTGTCGGGATTCTCGCTTTCCAGGAACAGCAGCTGTGCGACCACCAGGTTGGCAGTCTGGTCGTTGACTTCGCCGACCATGAAAATCAACCGCTCCTTCAACAGGCGCGAGTAGATGTCATAGGCGCGCTCGCCCCGGCCGGACTGCTCAACCACCATCGGCACCAGCCCCAGTCCCTGCGTTTCCAGGGCGGAGGCCTGCGTGGTAGCCAGACGGTCAAGCAAATCATTGCGGGTCATGCAAGTTCTCCTGGAGTTCGGTAAGAGACAAGGCTGTGGCCGGCGCGCCATGCGCTCCGGCCACGGGCCAGGCTCAGGCCTGCTGAGGCTGGTTGTTGCCTTCGGCAGTCAGTTCCTCGAAGGACACCGTCTTTTCGGTGACCTTGGCCTTGTCGCACACGAAATTTACCACGTTGTTTTCCAGCACGTAGGCTTCCATCTCGGCCAGGCGCTGCTGGTCACCGTAGTACCAGCGCATGACTTCCTTCGGGTCTTCGTAGCTCTTGGCGAAGTCCTCGATCTCGGCCTTGATCTGGTCGGCCTTGGCGTCCAGGCCGTGAGCCTTGACGATCTCGGCCAGAATCAGGCCCAGCTTGACGCGGCGCTCAGCTTGCTGGGTGAACATCTCGGCCGGAATCGGCATGTCCTTGGCATTCGGCATGCCGCGCTGTTCCAGGTCGCGGCGAGCCATTTCCACCAGGCGCTCCTGGTCTTGCTCGATCAGGGCCTTCGGCACTTCCAGCTCGCTTGCCTTCAGCAGCGCGTCCATGACCTGGTCCTTCAGCATGGCGTGCGTGCGGCGCTTGACTTCGCGCTCCAGGTTTTCGCGGATGTCGGCGCGCATCTTCTCGACGCTGCCGTCGGCGATGCCCAGCGACTTGGCGAACTCGTCGTTCACTTCCGGCAGGTGCGCCCACTCGATTTTCTTCAGCGTGACGGTGAACTCGGCGGTCTTGCCGGCCACTTCCTTGCCGTGATAATCCTCGGGGAACGCCAGCGGGAAGGTCTTGCTTTCGCCAACCTTCAGGCCCAGCGCAGCTTGCTCGAACTCGGGCAGCATGCGGCCTTCGCCCAGCACGAAGGCGAAGTCGTCAGCCTTGCCGCCGGGGAATTCCACGCCGTCGATCTTGCCGACGAAGTCCAGGGTCACGCGGTCGCCGTTCTGGGCGGCCACTTCACCGCCGCCGTCGCCGTGCTCGCCGGCTTCGCCACGGGTGTGGTAATGCACGCGCTGCTTGCGCAGGATGTCGATGGTCTTGTCGACTTCGGCATCAGTGATTTCGGTCTTGGTGCGGGTCACTTCGGCGCCGGCCAGGTCGCCCAGCTTGACTTCCGGATAGACCTCGAAGGTTGCGTCGAAGGCCACTTCGTCTTCGTTCACGCCGTCGGTCTTGACCTCGAACTTCGGCTGGCCGGCAACCTTCACATCCTGCTCTTTGGTGATGTCGAAGAACTTGCGTGCAGCCTTGTCGAAGCGGACTTCGAATTCGACTTGCTGGCCGTACTGCTTCTCGACCATCTTCATCGGTACCTTGCCGGGACGGAAGCCGGACATCTTCACCGTCTTCGAYAGGCGAACCAGACGTTCCAGCTTTTCCTTTTCGACTTCGGCCTTGGGAATGGCCAGGGTCACCTTGCGGTCCAGTTTGCCAAGGTTTTCAATGACATTCGACATGGTCGTTGATCCAATCCAGAAATGTTGTTGTGTTCGTAAGCGCACCCCGCTCGCGTGCCCGACAAGACACAGGCAAAGCGACGGCAAATGCCGATGCCCGGTACGCGGGCGCTATCGAAAACTGCGGGTACGCGCGGAAAACCGACGAACCCGGAGCATCCGGGCGCAGGCCCACGCAAACGGAAAACGGGGATTATCGCACGGTTTTCATTCGGTTCCGGCAGTTTTTAGCCGGGAACCGGCTCGGATGGCGCGGCCGCGCCTTCCGCCTCGCTTGCCACCTGCCCTTGCCGCAAGGCACGGACCAGCAGCCGCGCGGGGTCGATGGCCTCGGCCAGTTCGAGTTCGAGCGGTAAGGGCTCTCCTTCGATTTGGCTGGCCAGCAACTCCGCCCCCAGTGCCGCCCATGTGAGGCCACGCGAGCCATATGCAAGTGCCGCGTAGAGCCCGGAAAGACGAGGGATATCCCTGAGACGCGCGCCGCGAAGCGCGACGGCGTCGCGCGCGGCCTGCGCCTCATCGGCAATGCGGCCGATCAGCGGCAGGCGATTGTGTGAAACACTGCGCACGCCAACGTAGCCGCGCAGGGCCGCCGGATTCAGCCGGGCCGCGGCGGCGGCGAGATCCGGCAATAGCAAGCCCAGCTTGGCAAGATTCTCCGCGTGCACTTCCGGGCGCTCGGCGAGTTCGCCCTGCCCTTCGGCGGCCGGCTCGTAGCTGGAGCCGACCCGCGCACTACCGTCGCCGGCCCTTGGCAACAGATAGCCCGAGCCGGTCACCACGCAGTCCGGCCAGGTGCCCAACTGCTCCACTTGCGCGGCCTCGAGCGTGGTCAGCTGCCCGCGCACGCGGTCGATCGTCATATGGTGCAGCGGCAGCAGGCGCAGCGCCTCGTGCGCGTTGGCGAGGACCATCACCGGCGCCTGCGCCATCACCGCCCCGGCGTCGTCCAAGGYCTGCCAGCCATCCGCGGCACGTACCAGCCGCGCGACCCGGCGGCCAAAATGCGTCGTCACCGCTGCTCCGGCCTGCGCCAGTTGCGCGTGGCAGATGTCGGGCGGCGGCGCCCAGCCGCCCTGCCCGAACCAGAGTCCGCCATGGGGAACGGCGGCGCCATGCCGGCGCGCGGCTTCCTCGGGCGGCATCCAGCGCGCGAACGCTTCGGGAAACCCCAGCGCGGCCAGCGCCGCCCGCTGGATTCGGGCGTCCTCCGCGTCCGCGCCAATCTGCAGCACGCCGCACCCCTGCCAGCCCGGCGCATGCCCTGCCGCGGCCAATGCCTCCCAGGCTCTCAGAGAGAACAGGTTCCCGGCGCGCGACAAGCGCGACAGGAGGCTGTCGTCCGACGACAGATGCGGGTGCATGGCTGCCGCGCGATGCGCGGAAGTCAGTCGCGCGGGGCCATCATGCGCGTCGAACAGCGTCACACGCCAGCCGCGTGCGGCCAGGCGCTCCGTGACCGCGCAGCCAGCCAGCCCGGCACCGATCACGATGGCGTGTCGCCCGGGCCAGTTAGCGGCGGCTGGCGGGGGATGCCGGCGCTGGCCGCGCGCCGCGGGGAAGCGCGCCACCGTCATATGCCACTTGCTGCCGTAGCCGGTCGCCCGCTTCACCTCGAAGCCAGCTGCCTGCAAGCCGCGCCGGAAAAAACCGGCCGCCGCATAGGTCGCCAGCGTGGCCTCCGGACGCGCCAGCCGGGCGAGCCGCTTCATCAATGGCGGCTGCCACATATCGGGATTGCGATCGGGCGCAAAGCCGTCCAGGTAGAACGCATCGACGCCCAGCGCCAGCCTTGGCAACACGGTATCGATATCGCCGAACGCAAGCGTCAGCACGACCGCCCCGCCCTCGAATTCCAGCCGGTGCAGCCCGGGCAAGGTCAGCGGCCATGCCTGCCGCAACTGCGTGGCCAGCGGCGCCAGTTCCGCCAGGCCGGGCAAATTGGCGTGGACGGYGGCGAGACCGTCGCTGGTGAACGGGTGCTTTTCCACCGACACGAAATGCAGCCGCCGGCAACGCGCGGGATCGGCCCGCCACGCCTGCCACGTCGCCAGGAAGTTAAGCCCGAGGCCAAACCCGGCCTCCAGGATTACGAACTGGTCGCGCCCGCCCCACGCGCCTGGCAAACCGTTGCCCGCCAGGAAAACGTGCCGGGCCTGCTCCAGGCCACCCTCGTCGCTGTGGTAGACATCCCCGTAACGCTGCGAGTATGGCGGGCCCGAGGCGGCGAAAACGGGCTCGGCGAGATCTAAGGCGCGGGTCATGGACAAAACTTGGACAAGGAGGGGACGGAGAACGTCGGACAGGAATGGGTCGGGACAAGACGCTGGCGCGCAGGCCGGGGCACCATGGCGAGCCAAGGCGCCCGGGATGCTAGCGTCTCGCGCGGCACCGCGAACAGCCGTACGGCAGCGCCAGAGCCCGGCGATGGTAGCATAGCGCCCTGTGCCGCCGGCCCGTCCAGGCCGGCATCGGCACGCCCTTTTCCCGCCTCGCCATGCTCAGCTACCGTCACGCCTTCCACGCCGGCAACCACGCCGATGTTCTTAAACACGCCATCGTGGTCCAGTTGCTGGAGCAGTTGAGCCAGAAAGACAAGCCCTTCTGGTATATCGACACGCACGCCGGCGCCGGGCTTTATGCGCTCGACCACGCTTACGCGCAAAAGAAGGGCGAATACGAAACCGGCATTGCCCGGCTGTGGCAGGCCGCCGCCGCCAAGCGGCCCATGCCGACCTTGCTCGAGGACTACCTGGAACAGGTGCGTACCCTTAATCCGGACGGCAGCCTGAAGCACTACCCCGGTTCGCCCTGGCTCGCCTGGCAGATGCTGCGCGACGCCGACCGCCTGCGCCTGTTCGAGTTGCACAGCACGGAAATCCAGGTGCTGCGTGAGAATTTCCGCGGCGCCGGCCGCCGCGTCATGCTTTACGACGGCGACGGCTTCACCGGAATCAACGCCATCCTGCCGCCGCCCCCCCGCCGCGCGCTGGTGCTGATCGACCCCTCCTACGAAGACAAGCAGGACTACGCCCGCGTGCTGCGGACCCTGCAGGATGGCCTGCAGCGCTTCGCCACCGGCATGTACGCCATCTGGTATCCCGAAGTGCAGCGCCGCGAATCGGTGCAGTTGCCGGTGCAGTTGAAGAAGCTGCCGCTCAAAAGCTGGCTGCACGTCAGCCTGCGCGTCAAGCATCCGGTTTCCGGCGGGCTTGGCCTGCACGGCAGTGGCATGTTCATCGTCAATCCGCCGTGGCGCCTGAAGGAAACCCTGGAGGCGGCCATGCCCGCCCTGGTGACGCTGCTGCGCCAGGATGATGGCGCGGGCTTCACGCTGGAAGCCCAGGAAAGCTGATCCTCGCGCCAGCCGCGCGCGCTCAGCGGCGGATGGCCGACTCGACGAAGTCGGCCCGCCGCGCAGCCGGCAAACGCGGCACTTCCAGCAGTTCATAGCCGTAACCGGCATAGACGCTCACCATGGCGTCATAGGTGCGTGCCGCCTCCTGCGGCGATTGCCGGCGTTCCGCATCCCGGCTGTAAATATCCTCCCAGGGCGGCAGGATGAAGACGCAGCGGTGATAGCGAAGCAATCGCGCGGCGGCGTCGATATGCGGCGGCACCGGCAAACCCGACAGGCTCAGGTAGCCGGCCACATCCGGCACGCCGCGATCGAAAAACACCGGTTCGACCCGGCCCGCATGCGCCCGGTGGTTGCGCATCTCGCGCGACAGCATCAACTCGGCGAACAAGCGCGGATCCACCCACGGCAGGCCGGGGCCGTTCACCAGCGTTTGCTCCTGGATAATCTCGCGCCCGACCTCGTCCGAGGTAGCGTATCCCCGGCGCGCCAGTTCGGCGATCAAGGTGGTTTTGCCGGCGCCGGGGCCGCCGGTGAGGATGAAGAACGGAGATGTATCGGTCATCAATGGCAATCAGGATGGGGTCGGTTCAGCGCGCCTGATCTTGGGCGGGGACGGAACCGGCGCCAACGCGGCGCCGTGACACGACAAGCGATTACAGCAGGCACCCCGCCGGTAGGACAAGAATCACTTTGGTCCTTCCCGCCCGTCCGCCATACTGGATATTCCCTTTCACATGCAGCATCGGCATGGAGACAAGCCATGTGCGTCAACTACGCGCCCGTGCAGGCGGCCGTTTTACGCGATGTCTTCGGCCTCACTTGTCCGGTGCGGGAATGGCCCCCCGAAACATGGCCTGACTACGTCGCGCCACTGCTCGTGGCGGACCACGACGGCCAGCGGCAATGCCTGGCCGGCACCTTCGGGATGGTCCCCAGGAAGCGCATTCCGCCCGGCGTCGCGAGGTTCGACACCACGAACGCGCGCTCGGAGTCGGTGGGTGAAAAACGGACGTTCTCGGCGGCGTGGAAACAGGGTCAGCTATGCCTGATACCAGCGCAGTGCTTCTATGAGCCCGACTACGCAACCGGCAAGGCGGTACGCTGGCGGATCTGGCTCAAGGATGGCGAGCCCATGGCAATCGCCGGCCTCTGGCGCGCATGGCCTGGCGAAGGCGGCCAGGACGTCTTCAGCTTCACCATGCTGACCATCAATTCGGAGCACCACCCGTTGATGCAACGCTTCCATGCGCCGGGCAAGGAAAAACGGATGATCGTGATCGTCCCGGGCACGGAGTGGGATGATTGGCTGACTTGCAGGAATACGGAACTGGCGCGCAGCTTCCTGCGCCCCTACGCCGCGGAAAAGCTGGCCGCCGAGCCCGCACCGCTGCCGCCGCGGATTGCGGCAGGATCTCCGGGTCCGAATCGCGGGCATCCGTACGGTATCGAGGGCCCGGTTGCGCTATTTCGCCAGGATTCGGGGACGCGCCCCCCGGCAAGTCTGGAAAGGGGCGCTTTATCGCTGGCCGCGCATCGCGCGGGCTGCCCGGTGACGCGGCTTTGGCGAGACATTCTCGCGCCCGTACATTGAGCGACATATGCATCGGGAATACCAGATCTAAGCATCTTCTACTTGGCCCGCGAACGGCGAGACCGTAGCATTCCCAGGTCATCGGCTCATCGGCGCGAGGCATGCCAGCCAGCGCATGCGCCAGTACAACGATGTCGATTCGACACGGCAGGCGCGCCAACGCGGCCCGGCCGCCGTGCACCCGGACAGGACCGGCTACCAAAAAGCCGGCCGCCGGAAATCTGTACAAGGGTCAAGGGGTCATATGAAGATATTTAGCGGAATCAGCAACGGGTGGGCAGCGGAAACCGAGGCGACGGACGGAGGGATCTGGAAAAACACGATTGCCGCCGCCAGCCATGCGCTTGAGACCGTGGCGCTGGTCGAGCATGGCGTAGGCATGACGCTGAAGCTGCAGCGCAAGGTCCGCGCGCTACGCGAACGGCTGCGCACAACGCAAGCCGAACTCGATCGTTACCGCGACATGCACGCCCACGCCATGGAGGCGTTGCGTCAGACCGAAAGCATCGTGCCGCAGGACACGAGCCAGCTACGGGCGGAGGGCGAAGCCCTGCAGATGCGGCATCGTGCCTACAAGCTGCTGGTCGAGCACTATGCTCGCGCCGGCATCCCCATCGACCTGGCTGTCTTTGCCAGGCAACGCCGCCGGGTTCTCCAGCACATCCTGTTCCAGCAACGCCGGGGCGTGGCCGTCGCGCAAATCAGCGTGGACGATATCGCGTTCCTGCTGCGTTGAGCGACCGGCACCGATGAGCGGCGGGCTTTCGCCCGCGCTCCGCGCTGGCATTTTCAGCTTGCCGGCAAGGCGGCGGGAAAACCCGTTGTCATGCGACGTGAACCGTCTTCTCTTCCGGCCGGTTCATGTCGGCATCGACGAACATTACCCACTTAAATGATAATGCGTTGCATTTTCAATCATGCGCCTGCTTGCGCATCGATCGCCAGTTGCTGCGCAATAGCAATAACACTTCGCACTTGCCCGCCGCGGGCATCGTGCTGACGACGACCTACGTGCATCGCTGGCAGRCCCGCCGGGGCGCCGCGGGGATTCTTCTTGTAGAATTCGATATACTGTATATGCATACAGTAACCGAGGCGGCCCGCCCCCGAGTCCTTTCTCGCGGCCGGGGCGCGTCGTCAACCCCGTTCGCTGACGCCATGTCATTTGCCCCCCGCCGCATCGCCCACCTGGATATGGACGCTTTCTATGCGTCCGTCGAGCTGTTGCGGTATCCGGAACTGCGTGGCATGCCCGTGGTGATCGGCGGCGGACGGAATGCGGTGCCCGAGACGCTTGAAGACGGAAGCCGGCGCTTTGCGCGCCTGCGCGACTATGCGGGACGGGGCGTCGTCACCACCTCGACTTACGAAGCGCGCGCGCTCGGCGTTTTTTCCGCCATGGGCATGATGAAGGCAGCCCAGCTCGCGCCTGATGCCATTCTGCTGCCCACCGATTTCGATTCGTACCGGCACTACTCCCGGCTCTTCAAGGCGGCCGTCGCCACGTTCACGAGCCAGGTCGAAGACCGGGGCATCGACGAAATCTACATCGACCTGAGCGATGTGCCAGGCGAGCCCGCCGATATCGGCAGCCGCATCAAGCAAGCGGTTCGCGAGGCCACGGGGCTAAGCTGCTCCATCTGCATCGCGCCCAACAAGCTCCTCGCCAAGATCGGATCCGAGCTGGACAAGCCCGATGGGCTTACCCTCCTGACGCCGGAAGACATCCCGCTGCGCATCTGGCCGCTGCCGGTGCGCAAGGTCAACGGCATCGGCCCGAAAGCCACGGAGAAACTCGCCGTGCTCGGCATCGCCACCGTTGGCGACCTCGCCAGCGCGGACCTCGGACTACTGCAGACCCATTTTGGCCGCAGCTATTCCGCGTGGCTCGCCGAGATCGCGCAAGGTCATGACGAACGCCCCGTGGTCATCAGCTCGGAGCCAAAGTCGATGAGCCGCGAAACCACGTTCGAGCGCGACCTGCATCCGCGCCACGATCGCCAGRCTCTCGGCGAAGTTTTTACCGGCCTGTGCCAGCGCCTTGCCGAAGACCTGCGCGGCAAGGGCTACGTCGGCCGCACCATCGGCGTCAAGCTGCGCTATGACGACTTCCACACCGTCACCCGCGACCTCAGCATGCCGGTCCCGACCGCCGACGCCACCTTGTTGCGGCGCGCCGCCACCGAATGCGTCAGACGCGTTCCGCTGAACCGGAAGATACGGCTACTGGGCGTACGGGTGAGCGCGCTGACGCCAGCCGGCGAGTTGGAGTATGCGTCGGCGCCGGTCCAGGGAGAGTTGCCTTTCGGCGAAGACGAATAACGGTCGCAGCCGATAATCAGGCCGTCTGATAGTGCGGGCACGGGTCGCACCGGAAGGCGATGCAGGCCCTCGGCGCCTGTAGGACGGCAGCACGCCATGGCACGGACTTGTCACCAACGTGACTGAGTGCAAGCGCACAGAGGCGGAACTGCGGGAATTCGCGACAATTGAATTGCTGACACTGCCACCCAATCGACGGCATTTTCAACTCTGACCCGGCCGGACACTAACGTGCAGGCACGGCGGCAGCCGGTCCTGCCCAGGCTGCCGATGCCGCGTCGCCGACGATCCCGGCTGCGTCAGTCTGCCGGCTTCTTCCTGCCTCGCTGCTTCCCGGCGACACGCGTGCCGGACTCGTGTACCGCCCCGCTCGCGGAGCCAGTTGCCGTGCGCTTTCCGGTCGTCAGTACCTGCGCCTGTTTTGTGCCCTTGCCATATTTGCGCACCGAGCGCACGCCCTCGACCTGCATCAGCAACTCAATGGCCGTCAGCAGGCGGTCGATATCCTCGTTGCGCAAGTCCTTGACCAAGCGAGCCACCCGAATGGCCACGCCAGGCGGGAGGATCTCGTCATTCGAGGGAGCGACAGCATCCTCCATGCTGCCGTCCAGCCACAGCCGAGGCAAGCCGAGCTTGGCCTCGATGTCGCGGGCAAGCCGTTCGCCGATGCGCTTCTTTCCGGCCTTGCCTTCCGACGAAAAAACTCGGGAGAAATATGAGGGTTCGCGGTCGACGCGGTCCGCGAGGCGTGCGATCGAGCCTCCGAACTGTTTCTCCAGCACTTGGGCCAGGCGTTGTTCGCGCGTATCTTGGATGTCCATCACTCATTAAACCCGCGCATTACCTCAAGGTAAATTTTCTTCTGGTACTGTAAATTTAGTGACTAAAAGGTAATTTACGGAGCAAGAGGACCTTTCGCTCCCTTCTCGGCGCGATGGTTCGGCGGGGTCGCGCGACACTGACGCGGCAAGCCACGGGCGCGTTGGCACCTTGGCGGCTTCCGTGGATCGAGGACCTGGACTCGCGGCCGGCAAGTCATGATGGTTACCAAGAAGGCTTGTCTTTATATTTACCTTTGGGTAAATTATCGGCGTTAACTTGAAGCGGTATCAGAACCCCGGCATTTCCATACCCAACGCCGGGCTGCATCGCGAGCGCCAGGGCTTGTGTCCGCGCCGGTCCGGCCTGGTTGCGCCCATCGGGGCGACCCCGTATGCCCGGCCATGGAAGTCACGGCCTGGCACCGCGCCCGCCCGGTCACGCCGCATTGCGCCACGGCGCCAAATCCGCGCACCGACCTCGTTGACCTCAAGCACCCACAGGCGAACGACCACGACAAAGGAAACCTCATGCTTATCGGACTTTGCGGCCGTCCCGGCTCCGGTCGAGACCTCGTCACCAGCTACCTGACTTCCGCGAACCACGCCTTCCTGACCGTCACGTTCGACGCCCCGCTGCGCCATATGATCCAGGCCTGCGCCGGCATCAACGACGCGCAGTTCGACGCGGCAAGGCGCAATGATGTCGTTCCCACGCTAGGGAAATCGCCGGTACAGTTGCTAAACGCCCTTCGCGAGTCCTGGATCCGTGCCCGCATGGATCCGGAAGTGCTGGTCAATCACTGTGCCGACGCGCTGGACCAGCTCGCCGGCTGCGATGTGGTGGTACCCGACGTCGCCATCCATGCCGAGGCCGAGTTCATTCATGCGCGCGGCGGCCGGCTGATCCGGCTCGTTTCGGAGCACGGGTACGGCGTTGAACCATTGATCCGGCCACAACTGTTCGACTTCCAACTGCGTGTCAGCGACAAACCCTCCGGCTTGTATGAGGAGCTGGATGCGATCGTGGGCAAAGAGGTGTTCGCGGAGGCTGGCGCGTGAAAGCCCAGCCCTGTCCCGCGTCGGCGCCGGAACCGCCAGCCAACTTTATTCGCAATTCGGTTAGCGCCTAGCTAACATGAAAGCGCAAGCAATCGCATTCAACAGGTAAGCGGCGCAGGCTCCCAACCCCGCCCGGGCATGTTGCGATCAGCAATCCACGCCGGGCTCCGGCGCACCGGCAGTCGACACGGCTGCCGCCTCCGTCCTGAGACTGGCGAGTGCGGTATCAGATCCAGCACGGCCCGATCGTGCTCGACGCGCCAGCCGTGCTCCTCTGGAGGTGCCAATCATGGTCAAGATTCAATTCATCGAACGCGACGGCCACCCCGAGTTCGCGGTGGTGCCCATTGAGGTGTGGGAGCGCATCAAGCACCGGACCGGAGAGTGGGACGATGGCACGCTGCCCGGCCACGCCGAGGCGCGGGAAGACGGCTTTCGGATTCCCGCCGCCATACTGGACGCCGAACTCGCCGGCGACAACCCGATCAAGGCCTGGCGCGAATACCGCCGGATGACCCAGGACGCGCTGGCAACCGCCGCGGGACTCAGCAAGCCCTATCTCAGCCAGATTGAGAACCGCAAGCGCGATGGAAGCGTGGAAGTGTTCCAGAGCCTGGCAGAGGCACTGCACGTGCCGCTGGATGTGTTGGTTGGGCGGGAGGGAAAATGAAACGCGCCCTCCAGCCGGCTCCACATTGCCGTTAGCCCGCATAGGAGATTGAGGCAATCGCGCTGGCCGTCACCGACGCCACCGATGGCAACTTCTGGACTCCGTCCAGTCCACTGACTATAACCGGTTCGGGGCTGAATCCGGTCCAAAGGAGGCGCAACCATGAAGCCGCAACCGTTTGTCGTAACACCGAGCGCCTATCCTCGTGCGCTCGATGTGGTGGGCGAGAAGATTACGATACTGGCATCAAATGCCGCCACGCAAGGCTATGAGATTTTCTTGCAGCAAGGCGATGAAGGCACCGGACCGCCACCGCACAGCCATGACTGGGACGAATCCTTCTACGTGGTCAAAGGCAGTGTCGAAATCAGCTACGGCGGCAATACCCTGGCCGCCACGGCTGGCACGCTCGTTCACTTGCCCGCAGGCACGATTCACAGCTTTCACTTTGGCCCGGGCGGCGGCGAAATGATTTCGGTCACCGGCCAAACCGGGCACGCGACGCGTCTCTTCACCGCAATCGACCAGGAAATTCCTCCGGGGCCGCCGGACGTCCCGAAATTGATCGCGATTGCGGAGAAATGCGGTGTGACGGTTGCGGGCTGATGGGCATGGGCGATCCGATGCCGGGGCGGGTCAATCACCTAGAGTCCCCCACCAACCGTTGGTCTCCTTGCCAGCACCACCCCGACCGGCACCTTAATCAGCACAACCGTCAGATTGCTACCGTACCCCGGGCCTTCACGACGAAGATTTTCAGTATTGTTGTGCAATGAGCAACTATGCGTTTCGCAAACTAGGGTTTATAGCCATAGGGCAAACCCCTATCATGCAGCCTGTTGCGGAGTCCCCAAATTTTGGCGGCTCGATGTCCCCTTTCAATTCATCATGAATATCCAACGTTTCGTTCTGATTGCCGCCACTGTCGCTCTGACCGGTGCCCTGTCCGCTGCTTTTGCATTGGCCAAGGCTGGCGAGTTCGATGTGCGCACTGATGGCGCACGGGCCGGCAGCTCCGACACGTACGCCGATGGCACAAGGGCCGACACGTTCGAAACGTTCCCGGATGGCGCAAGGTCCGGCGGGTATATGTCTTCGTCTTCTTACGGCGCTCCGTTGTAACCAGGAGATTTCGCCGGACTCCCCACTTC
>NZ_JBFTLX010000284.1:0-8507 GCF_056396665.1 Cupriavidus sp. 05T313
GCCTTCACCACCACCGTGCGGGTGGTCCAGCCTTCACCACCACCGTGCGGGTGGTCCACCGGGTTCATCACAACGCCGCGAACCGTCGGGCGGATACCGCGCCAACGATTTGCACCGGCCTTGCCGATGACGCGCAGGCTGTGCTCTTCGTTACCGACTTCACCGATGGTGGCGCGGCATTCGATGTGAACGCGACGCACTTCACCGGAGCGCAGGCGAACCTGGGCGTAGATGCCTTCACGAGCCAGCAGCACGGCGGAACCGCCTGCGGCGCGAGCGATCTGAGCGCCCTTGCCCGGCAGCATTTCCACGCAGTGGATGGTGGTACCAACCGGAATGTTGCGGATCGGCAGGTTGTTACCCGACTTGATCGCAGCTTCCGAGCCATTCATCAACGCCTGGCCAACTACCATGCCCTTGGTGGCAATGATGTAGCGGCGTTCGCCGTCGGCGAACAGCACCAGCGCGATATTGGCGCTGCGGTTCGGATCGTATTCCAGACGCTCGACCTTGGCGGGGATGCCGTCCTTGTCGTTGCGCTTGAAGTCGACCACGCGATAGTGGTGCTTATGACCACCGCCCTTGTGGCGGGTGGTGATATGACCGTTGTTGTTACGGCCCGACTTCTGGAATTGCTTTTCCAGCAGCGGAGCGTGGGGCGCGCCCTTGTGCAGGTTGGCGTTAACCACCTTCACCATGGAGCGACGGCCCGGGGACGTCGGCTTGGTCTTGACGAGTGCCATGATTACTTGGCCTCCGCTTCAAAATTGATTTCCTGACCCGGCTTGAGCGAAACGTAAGCCTTCTTCACGTGGTTGCGACGCCCCATGAAACGGCCAAAACGCTTTTGCTTGCCCTTTTGGTTCAGGATCTGAACGGACTGCACCTCGACCTTGAACAGCAGTTCGACTGCCGCCTTCACGTCTGCCTTGTTGGCATCGCGAGCGACTTCGAACACGACTTGTTCGTTCTTGTCGGCGACCAGGGTTGCCTTTTCGGAAACCACCGGCGCGAGCAGCACCTGCATCAAACGATGATCGTTCTTGGCTACTTGCGTCATTTCAGCAACTCCTCGATCTGCGCGACGGCTGCCTTGGTCACCAGCACCTTCTTGTAGTGCACGAGCGACAGCGGGTCAGCCTGGCGCGGCTCGACAACTGCCACGTGCGGCAGGTTGCGCGAAGCCAGGTAGAGGTTCTCGTCGAGGCTGTCGGTGATGATCAGCACCGAGTCCAGGCCCATGGCCTTGAACTTGTCGGCCAAGAGCTTGGTCTTGGGCGCATCGACGGTGAAACCGTCCACCACGTTGATACGACCTTCACGTGCGAGCTGCGAGTAAATCGAGCGCATACCGGCACGGAACATCTTCTTGTTGACCTTCTGCGTGAAGTTCTCTTCCGGCGAATTCGGGAAGATACGGCCGCCCCCGCGCCACAGCGGCGAGGAAGACATACCGGCACGGGCGCGACCCGTACCCTTCTGGCGCCAAGGCTTCTTGGTCGTGTGCTTGACCTCTTCACGATCCTTCTGCTTACGGTTACCGCTGCGAGCGTTAGCCTGGTAAGCGACGACGATCTGGTGAACGAGGGCTTCGTTGTAGTCACGGCCGAASACTTCGGGCGAMGCGKCAACGCYKGCGCCGATYTGRCCRTTGTCCTGGAGGAGCTTGAGTTCCATTGATTCGCTCCTTAAGCTTTGGCTTTGGCCTTGACGGCCGGRGTAACGATRACCTTGCCGCCCTTGGAGCCGGGGATGGCGCCCTTGACCAGCAGCAGCTTGCGCTCTGCGTCGATCTTGGCGATTTCCAGGTTCTGGACGGTGCGGGTGACGTCACCCAGATGGCCGGTCATGCGCTTGCCGGGGAACACACGGCCCGGATCCTGCGCCATACCGATGGAACCCGGCACGTTGTGCGAACGCGAGTTACCGTGGGTGGCACGACCCGATGCGAAATGGTGACGCTTGATGGTACCGGCGTAGCCCTTACCGATGGTCACGCCCTGGACGTCGATCTTTTGACCGACTTCGAACAGGTCAACCGACAGCGTGCCGCCGGGTTGCAGTTCGCCAGCCTTAGCGGCATCGATGCGGAATTCGCGGATGATTTCACCAGCTTCAACACCAGCTTTGGCAAGGTGACCTGCCAAAGGCTTGGTGACGCGGCTAGCGCGGCGTGCGCCGAAAGTGACTTGAACCGAGGTATAACCGTCGGTCTCGTCCGTCTTGATTTGTGTCACGCGGTTGTCGCCGACCTCGACCACGGTAACGGGAATTGAATCGCCRTCGTCCGTGAAAATACGGGTCATGCCAACCTTGCGACCTACAAGGCCAAGGCTCATGGTTTGCTCCATTCCCAGCTGCGATTGGCCGGGGCTGATTGATACACGAAAACAGTGTTTGCAGTGCGGGGCTTGCGCTGAAGAAGACTGCGCGCGGCCAAGCTGGCCGGCCCACTACCCATAGACAAACGGGTAGCCTTACACTATATCGCAGCGGTTTGGAAAGAGCAAGAGTGCCTTAGGAAGTTGGGGCGTGCGCGGTGGGGCCGGTGTTGTTTTGTGGCGTTGACTACGGTTGCGGGGCGCTGGCACCGCGCGTCTTGACAGCAAAAGTGGCAATTTCGGCACCGAATCGGAAGCCTTACCGCCCAACCTTCACGAACTCCCCGCCGAAAAACACCAGCGGTTCACCCTCCCCCACTTCAAACCCCTGCACTTCGCCAACGATCAGTAGATGATCTCCTACCGCGTCCGCGCGCTCCACCCTGCACGCCAGCGTGGCCAACGCTTCATCGAGATAAGGTACGCCCCGCTCACAGCGCCGATGGGAGACGCCGGCAAACTTGTCCTCGGCAGGCGTGGCAAAACGGCGCGCCAGCTCGCCGTGGCCCGCCTGCAGGATGCTGACGCCGAAGTGCTTCCCCACGGCGAAATGCGCGGCGCTTGGCGAGTGCAGTGCGAGGCTCCACAAGATCAGCGGGGGCGCCAGGGATAGCGAGGCGAAAGAGTTGATGGTCAAGCCAATCGGACGGCCCTCGGCACCGCAGGCACCGATGACCGCCACGCCAGTAGCGTAGCGGCCACAGGCCCGCCGCAGCGCCCTGGTATCCAGCACAGCGCAAGCGGCTTCCATATCAGGCCGCCTGAGGCAGATGCTGGTCAATCAACTGCTGGCAGGCAGCGGAATCTGACCACCAGGGGAAGAAGTCCGGCGGATTATCGAAGCCATTGGCAATGCGGGCGGCCAGCTCTGGCGCATGGCCTGCCGCGCCCAGCAGCGACAGGATATGCGCTGGCGGTGGCGTGAGCAGGGAGTTGGTCCAGTTCACTACGTCGCCGGCGTACTGCCAGTAGCGCGCGAACGTCTGCTCCATCCAGTCCCCGTCGAAACCGCGATCGCCGTGCGCAATGATGGCATCCAGATACACCTTGCAGCACTTGGCGGCGTTGTTGGAGCCCTGTCCGGTAATGGGATCGTTGACGAGGACAGCGTCGGCCATGCCGAACACGAGCCGGCCCGAGGGCAAGGTCATCACCGGCCGGCGCACGGTCGGGGCGAAGCGGCCGGCGAGAATGCCTTGCTCGTCGGTCAGCGTCACCGCATCGCAGCGCTCCGCCTCCCACGGCAACCAGGTGCGCAGGATGCGCAGACTCTCGGCGAGGTGCTGCTCCGGCGTACGCGCATCGGCCCAGCGGTCCATCGGGCCGCCCGGTATGCCCTCGAACACCATGATCTCGCAGGGGCCGGATAGCGTCAGGGCCGGGAAGACGAAGTATTCGCCAATGCCGGGAATCAAGTTGAAGCAAACCCGCGAGAACGGGGTGCGCGGCGCCATTGCGTTCACATAGGTCAGGGCAAGCGAACGCTGCGGCGCGCTGAAAGGACTGCGCGTGGCGTCCCGCTCGAAACGGCTGACGATCTCGCCCTTGCCAGCCGCAAGCAGCACAAGATCATGCTCGCGAGCCAGCGCTTCCAGTTCATCGACGCCGGCATCGGCAATGCGCAGGTCGCCACCGCGTTGCGCGAAGGCTTCCATCCAGGCCGGCATCTTGAGTCGCTGGTCCACCGCTTGGGCCGGATGGTCGAGCCGGGCAGCCCAGTCGATCAACCTGGCGGCAGGCTGTTCCGGATGCGGAATCGCCAGGCCGATCCCTTCCACCGGCGGGCACGCATCATCCCACCAGTTCAAGCCCAGCTCTCGCTCGGTCTGCAGCGCGCGATCGAACATGCACTGGCTGGACATGACCTTGCCCGCGCGGACCTGGTCCGGCGTGCGATTGGTCAGCAGCGTGACCCGGTAGCCCTTGGCTTGCAGGCCCAGGGCCATCTGCAGGCCGGACTGGCCGGCGCCGACGATGGCAATGCGTTGGCTCATGGCAATCTCCTACTTGAAGGTTCAGCGTGAAAGTCGAAGTCCCGCATCGCGGTTTCAGCCGGCCAGGCGCGGGATGGCGGGCACGTTTTGCTCCGGGCCCATCGCCGAGTAGCCGCCGTCCACCGCGTAGTCGGCGCCGGTGACAAAGCTGGCATGGTCCGAGCAGAGAAACAGCACCACCTGGGCCACTTCATCGGGCTCGCCCACGCGGCCCAGCAGGTGGAAGTCCGCCGCCACGCGATCGGTACGCTCGCGGTTGCCACCGCTGACCTCGTCCATCAGCCGGCACCAGGTCCAGCCCGGCGAGACAGCGTTGACGCGGATATGGTCGGGCGCGAGGTCCATCGCCATGCTGCGGGTGAGCTGCCGGATCGCTGCCTTGGAGGCCGGATAGAGCCAGCGGCCGGTCTGCGCCACGTTGGCCGAGATGCTGGTGAGGTTGACGATCGCGCCACCGCCGCGCGCGCGCATTCCCTCGTGGACGGCCTGGGCCAGCATCACGCTGGAGACCACATTGACGTCGAGCGCGGTGAGCCAGTCGCGGCGGTTCGATTTGAAGCCGTCATCGAGATAGGTGCAGGCCAGGTTGACGAGGTAATCGATGCCGCCGAAGTGCCGCGTGACCTGCGACACGGCCGCGGCCACCTCGGCGTCGTCGGTGATGTCGGCGCGAATGAAGCGTGCTCGTTCGCCCAGCTCGCCGGCGACACGCTCGCCGCCGGCGGCATCGATATCGAGAATCGCCACTCGCGTGCCGGCCTCGACGAAGGCCTTCGCCACGCCCGCGCCGATAAGGGTGGCGCCGCCGCTGACGATGGCGACTTTGTCCTGCAGTCCTTTCATGACGTTGTCTCCTTGTATCGGTGCGTTGCCCATGCGCCGCAGGGACCAAGCGGTACCCGCGGCGCGCGCCGGGCACGCCCCTTTTGCTTTGATTTTGTCGATTGCCGGGGCGGCGGTCCCGCCCCGCCTACTTGCCTTCGCTCTCCTGCCAGCGTGCCATCAGCGCGTTGGAGGGCAACGTTTCATCGAGCAGCTTGCGGGCAGTCTTGATGCCGGCCACGGGCAGCCCGGTCGGATCGAGCTTGCCGATCTGCACCAGCACGCTGGCCTGGTCCCAGTAGATGTGCTCGTGGTAAAGCTTGTCGCCACGGAACTTGACGATGGCGACAAGCGGAATCTCCACTCGCTTGCCAGTGGGTGGCACGCCAGGCAGCATCCAGTCAATCTCGCAGGTATGCGTGAAGCAGAACAGCAGCTCGTCGACGATCTGGCTGGCGCCCACCGTACGTGACAGCGGAATCAGCGTGGTGTCCGGCGGGTTGCTGTGGACAAAGTGGTTCTGGTAGAAGCGCTTGAGCTGCCGATAGCCGACGCCACCGGTCATGGTCGGGATATGGTTGACGTAGGGCTCCGCCACCATGGTCGCCATCGTGGCATCGACATCGCGGGTGGCGAATTCGTATTCGCAGTGCTTGTCCCAGAGGGCCGAGAAGTCGTAGTGCGGACCCATCTCTGCGCGCAGCGCGCCAATCGACCGCTGGTGCGCCATCAGCGCGGACGGTCGGTCATAGTGCTCGCCGCCGGCGCGGGCAAATGCATGATCGACGCCGGGATAGACATACAGCTCAATGCCATCCTTGCCGCCCAGGGCAGCGCGGATCTGCGCTTGCGCCTCCGGCGGGCAGAAGCCGTCGCGCTCGGCCACATGCAGCACCAGCCGGCCCTTGATGTGGGCTGCCTCGGCCAGTGCATGCTCAATGCCGACGCCGTAGTACGCCACCGCGCAGGCCACCCTGTCCAGGCGGCAGGCGGACAGGTAGGCGAGCTTGCCACCCAGGCAAAAGCCGAGCACCCCCGTCTGGCCCACGCACTCGGGACGCGCGCGCAGCGCTTCCAGCGCCGAACCCACATCCTTGACGCCGAGGGCCTCATCAAAGCGCTGATACAGCCCAAGGGCGCGCTGGAAGTCTTCGCCGCGGTCGCCCAGTTCAATGCCGGGTGCGATACGCCAGAACAGGTCCGGCACCAGGACCGTGTAGCCTTCCTCGGCGTAGTAGTCCGCCACGGCGCGCATAGTGGCGTTGACGCCGAAGATTTCCTGGCACAACACGATGCCAGGCCCCTTGCCCGATTCGGGCGTGGCCAGGTAGGCATTGAATGTGCCGCTGCCGTCGGCGGCTTGGATCTGGATAGTCTGGCCCATGGGCTGCGCTCCTTTGTTCTTGGGGGTTGGGCTGCCGTGCTGGATTCGATCATGGGCGATCCGCACCGCAGCAAACTAGCCACCGGCTGCAGCGGCTATCCGATTAGTGCAGGAAAATGGCGGGGCGGGCAAGTGGCGCGAGGAAGCGATCCACTATAGTGATGTGAAGGATTCCGTCCGCAGACCAGCGCGGGGCCAATGCGGCAACGCAGCAGCACGGTCCGCAGGCAGGAGGATCCCCCACCAGGAACGGCGCGCCAATGATGCCGAGGAGCGAGACAATGCCGCAGCCCCCCGCGGCCACGGCCACCGAGCCGCTGGCTGGCGCCCTGCTAGACGACCCTACCCGGCTGGTCTTCGCCTCGACCGACCAGGCCGAGACGCGGGCCGCCGTCGGCATGGTGTTCAAGCCGCACAAGCTCACCATCGGCGGCACCGCGCTGGCGGCGCGCATGTATCATGCGCCCCTTGGCGCGGTCTCATTCAACCGGCTGGCCTATGGGGCCGAGGTGCAGATCGAGCCCGGGCCGCTTGACGACTTCCTGCTGGTGCAGATGCCCATAGCCGGCCATGCGGAAATCCGTTGCGGCCAGCAGGAGATCCTTTCCGACCGGGAAACCGCTTCGGTGCTGACGCCTTGCGATCCGGTGCGAATGCGCTGGAGCCGCGACAGCGACCAGTTGATCGTGCGCGTCGAGCGCGGCGCGCTGGAGCGGGTGTGCGCGGCGTACCTGGGCCATCGTCCCCAACAACCGCTGCGTTTCGAGCTAGGCATGCCGTGGCGGCGTCTGGCGGCGTGGTACCAGATGGTGCACTACCTGGCGGATGTGATGGCGCTGGCACCGGATGCGGCCCGGCATCCGCTCACTGCCTGCCAGCTGGAGCAGTTGGTGATCGGCACGCTATTGACGGTGCAGCCCCACAGTCTCAGCGAAGCACTGCKGGCGCGCGGCAAACCCCTGGCACCGCGTCATGTGAAACTGGTCGAAGAGTACATCCATGCCCATGCCAACGCACCGTTGACGCCAGCCTTGCTGGCCGAAGTGGCCGGCGTYAGCCTGCGCGGGCTGTATGCGGGATTTCGCGAGCACCGCGGCATCAGCCCGATGGCATACCTGCGCGCAGTCCGGCTGGAACGGGTGCATCAGGACTTGTTGAACGACCGGGCCCTCGATTCGGTCACCGCCGCGGCCTTGCGCTGGGGCTTCAGCCACCTGGGGCGCTTCAGTGTGGAATATCGCAAGAGTTTCGGCGAGCCACCGGGGCAGACGCTCCGCCGGCGCGGGCCCGCCTAGCCGGCCGTGCAACGGGGAGAGGGGGGCACAAAAACAGAAACGGCGAACCGAAGTTCGCCGTTTCTGTTTGCGCAAAACCGCCAGGGGCGGTCTTGTGCGGAATACCTTACACCTTGATTTCGACGTCGACGCCGGCCGGCAGGTCGAGCTTCATCAGTGCGTCAACGGTCTTGTCGGTAGGATCGACAATGTCCATCAGGCGCTGGTGAGTACGGATCTCGAACTGATCACGGCTCGTCTTGTTGACGTGCGGCGAACGCAGGATGTCGAAGCGCTGGATACGGGTCGGCAGGGGCACCGGGCCCTTGACGATCGCGCCGGTACGCTTGGCGGTATCCACGATTTCGGCTGCCGACTGGTCGATCAGGCGATAGTCGAAAGCCTTCAGGCGGATACGGATCTTCTGGTTCTGCATGATATTTCCTTAAAAGAGCGATGGGCGGCGAGCGCCCTGGAACAAGGGAACAGGCCGGCGGTATTGTACCGCCAGCCTGCTCCAGGAAGTTTGCTTAGTCGAGGATCTTTGCCACGACGCCGGCGCCGACGGTACGACCGCCTTCACGGATGGCGAAACGCAGGCCTTCTTCCATGGCGATCGGGGCAATCAGCTTGACCGTGATCGACACGTTGT